>JACDEG010000328.1 GCA_013816505.1 Pyrinomonadaceae bacterium
GCGTGGCCCTCGCGGTTGGCGGCACCGAAGACCACGCACATTTTGGTGCGTCGCGCGCGGGAGAAAAAAGCCCTCTTGCTGTTCGGGGATGAAGCGAGTTTCCCGCCGTGGGGCACGTTGACTTACACCTGGGCGCGACGCGGACACCAGCCCGGAGTCTCGACCAGTGGCAAGCGGCGTGGGTGGAAAGTCTTCGGGCTGATTGATTACTTCACCGGACGCTTCTTTCATCAGGGCTTGGAAGGCCGCTTCACATCGGCGACCTACACGGTGTTTCTGGCGCGGGTGTTAGAGCAGACGACCGAGCACGTGATGCTGATTCAGGACGGCGCACGCTACCACACGAGCGCGGACACCAAACGGTTCTTCGCCGCGCACACCGCGCGGTTGACGGTCACTCAACTGCCGAGTTATTCGCCGGACTACAATCCGATTGAGAAGCTGTGGAAGAAGCTCAAAGAGCAGGAGACGCACCTGCATTGCTTTCCGACCTTTGACGCGCTCTCCGCGAAGGTGGCGCAGGCGCTGATTAAATTTGAGCAGGCACCGCGGGAGATACTGGCGCTGTGCAGCCTGCCGGCAGAACAGGCTTGGGCCGCCTGAGCGCGCTATTTCAGATTCCCTTTTTCTTGAAAGCTATATCAAGACGAAAGAATTATGACGATTGACGAACAACTGGCTTACCTGCGTAAAGGCACGGTCGAAATCATTCGCGAGGAAGACCTGCGCGCGAAGCTGGAAAAATCAGCAAGGACGGGCACGCCGCTCCGTGTGAAACTGGGCGCCGACCCGACCGCGCCGGACATTCATCTCGGCCACACGGTCGTGATCCGCAAACTGCGCGCGTTTCAGGAACTCGGCCACACCGTCATTTTTCTGATCGGCGACTTCACCGGATTGATCGGCGATCCGTCCGGCAAGTCGGCGACTCGCCCGCAACTGACGCGCGAAGAGATTGCGGCGAATGCCGAAACGTATAAGGCGCAAATCTTCAAACTGCTCGACCCTGACCAGACGGTGATTGACTTCAACTCACGCTGGATGGACACGCTCGGCTCCGACGGTTTCGTCCGTCTCGCGTCGCACGTCACGGTGAAGCAGATTTTAGAGCGCGACGATTTCGCGAAGCGCCTCGCGGAGAACCGCCCGCTGGCGCTGCACGAAGTCCTCTATCCGCTGGTGATGGCTTACGACTCGGTCGCGCTCGAAGCGGACGTGGAACTCGGCGGCACGGATCAGAAGTTCAACATCCTGATGGGTCGCAACCTGCAACGCGAATACGCACAGGAGGCGCAGGTCGCGGTCATCATGCCGCTGCTCGAAGGCACCGACGGCGTGCAGAAGATGTCGAAGTCCTTAGGGAACTATATCGGCATCAACGAACCGCCGTCCGAGATGTTCGGCAAGGTGATGTCCATCTCGGACGAGTTGATGTGGCGCTACTACGAACTATGCACTGACACGAGCTTGGAAGAGATTGAGCGGATGCGCGCCGCTGCCAAGTCGGGTGCCAGCAATCCGCGCGATTTGAAAGTTGAACTCGCGAAGCGGATCATCACCGACTTTCATTCCGCCACGGATGCGCGCGCCGCCGAGGAAGAGTTCAACCGCGTCTTCAAACGCAAAGAGACGCCCGACGAAATCGAAGAGCGCACGGTGACGGCGGGGCGATGGAAACTGCCGCGTCTGCTGGTCGAAGTATCACTCGCACCGTCGATGGCCGAAGCGCGGCGCTTGATCGAACAGGGTGGCGTGCGCCTCGATGGCGAACAACGCTCACAGGTCAACGACGAAGTAGAAGTGACAACAGACCACGCGCCGCTGATTCAGGTCGGTAAGCGTCGCTTCCTACGGGTGCGCGGTCAATCATTGGAATAGAATGATGTGGGAGGCGCACGTCAGGCATGTGCCTCAATCCGTTTCGCGACTTCACATGAGTTTCGTCAATGTCAGTTGCCATCTCCACTGAAGAGACGCTCGTCATCGAAACGCCGGAGCGCGTGCCGCTGCACTTCGCGCTGGCGTCCATCGGCAACCGTTTCCTGGCGTGCGCATTCGATCACACGCTGCAAATCGTCGCCATCGCTGTGGTGGTGATTCTACTGGCGTGGACGGGGAACGCGGCGGACTGGGATGGCCGCTTGTTGGAAGCGCCAAAGTGGGTGGTCGCGGTTCTGATCCTCGGCGTCTTCGTGATCTGGTCAAGTTACTTCGCGGTATTCGAGTGGTTATGGAACGGGCAGACGCCGGGGAAGCGTTGGCTGCGTTTGCGGGTCATCCGCGAGGATGGTCGACCCGTCACATTCTGGGAGGCGTCGGCGCGAAACCTTCTGCGCATCTTCGACATGATGCCGTTCCCGTTCTACTCCGTCGGTCTAGTCTCCGTCTTCATCAGCGAGCGCGATCAGCGGATCGGCGACTTCGTTGCGGGCACGGTGGTGGTGCGCGAGCGCGAGGCCGAGGCCCCGACGTTCGATCAAATCTTCGCCTCGCCAACGAGCGACACAGCGCTCCGGCGTTCCTTCAAGCCGGTCATCTTCACCGGCGACGCGGGCGCCCTCACTGAGCGCGAGATCGAAGTGGTCGAGACGTTCCTGCGCCGCCGCTGGGATTTGCCCGAAGCAACGCGGCAGTGGATGGCATGGCGCGTCGCGACGCCGATCCTCTACAAAATCCGACCGGGCTTTGAGATCGAAGGTTTTACCTACGAGGGGTTCCTCGAAGAGTTGCTCCACCGCTACCGCGCCGAGCGGCGGTTCAGCGATTGACGGGCATGACGAGGCTGAGGAGACTGCGTCAACGGGCTTCGCGACCGGCGAGCAGCAGATAGGTGTAGAGCGCGACGCCGGTCATCGCGGCGACACCGATTTTGTAGAGCGGCGAGATCGGCGCGGGTGAGATGAAACCTTCGATGATGCCGGCGAGCACCAACAACGGCACGCAGCCGACGATCAATTGAATCGCCTGACTGCCGCGCAGGCGCAGCGCATCAAGGCGCGACAGATCACCCGGCATCAGCATCGCGCTGCCGATTAAGAGTCCGGCGCCACCTGCGAAGAAGATGCACGAAAGCTCGATGACGCCGTGCCCGGCCATGAAGGTCAGCAATTCATGACCGTACCCGGCGCGGTACGTGAGCGCGAGCACCGCCCCGATCAGCGCCCCGTTAAATGCCATCGCGTAGAGCGTGCCGACGCCGAACAACGCGCCGTAAGCGAAGGCGTTGAACATCACCCAGATGTTGTTCGTCATAATGAACGCGCCGCCAATCTGGTTCGCCTCGTTCAACTGCTCCCACCAGCGCACGCCGGCATCGGTGTTCATCTCGCGCCATCCGGCGTCGATTCCGACGACCTCTGAAAATTCCACGTCCTGCCACGTGCCGAGGAAGCCGATGGCCGCAAAGATGATGAAAGCAGCAAATGCTATCGCCGTGTAGCGCCATGTGCGGCGAAAGGTTCGCGGGAAATCGCGCACGAAAAAGTCGCGGACACGGTGCCCGCCTTCAAGCGCGCCAGCGCGGTAGATGCGTCCGTGCGCGCGGATTACAAGGCTGTTAAGGTAGTCGACGAGGCGCGGGTCGCGCGACTCGGCGCGCGCAATCGCGAGGTCTGATGCGGTCCGGCGGTAGATGCGCCCAAGCTCGCGCACCTCCTCGCGGTGCAGGCGGCGCAGAGACATCCGTTCGAGCAGCGTCAGCAAATCTTCGAGCCGTTGCCAAGCGCCCTTGCGCTCGCGGATGAATCGGTCAGTGGGCATGAGAGCGAACGTCGAGAGTCAGAGTTCAGAAGTCAGACGGGACGAGCGAAAGTCGATGGTTAACCTGGAGCAGCTTGATCCTGGATTCCGCCTCCCCGCATTGTCGAGTGTCGATTAGAACAATCGCATCGTTGAAGGGCGTGCATCCGACGCTTGTGACACTCTATACCACTTCCATCCGTTGACCGGCAATACACTCGGCGTCGCAAGCCACACCCGACGCGCCGGCGGAGAGCAGTTCAGATGACCGTGTTCAAGAAATTCTCGCCCTTGTGTAACCATTTTTTGTGCGTTAAAGTTTGCTTCATGCGCGAGACTCTACCGCGCCAACAAGATGGGAGCATAATATGTGTCACGCCCGCGCGCGTGCGGCGGATGGTTCTCGACGGGACGCTGTTGGCTGAGAAGTTCGGACGTCATCTGGTGATTAAATCGTCGGATTTAGCACTTGTTGCTGACACCTCACCGCTGAACCGCCCGCCAAAAGCTAAACTCAATCAATCGAACCGTAAGAAGAAGGGCGGTAGGAAGTGACCGACGAAGAGCGCCAGCGGCAGATGGATTTCATCGTCAGCACGCTGGCACGCATCACGGCGAGCACCGAAGCGCAGGCGCAGGCCAACACCGACGCGCATACGCAACACACCATACGCCTTGACCGCTTGGAGCGGGTGGCGAAGCTGATGGTAAGTGCTGGCCTGCGCGCGCGCCGACAGATGCGTGAACAGGATACGCGGATCAACACCCTGATTGATTCTCAGATTCGCACCGAAGAGCGGATCAACACCCTGATTGATTCTCAGATTCGCACCGAAGAGCGGATCAACACCCTGATTGATTCTCAGAGCGGGCAGAGCGGCAACGCGAAGTTATAAGAAAGGCAGCAAGAGATGAAAGGCAAGAACAACCAGCAACAGTCACCCACGATGGTGGAAGACGACGCAACGGAGAAGCTGAAAAAGCGAGCGCGGGATTTAGGCTTAATTGTCAACGCCGGTGCCGGCAAGACCACCACGGCGGCGCCTAAGAAAAAGGATGCTAAAAAGTGAAAGATGTCGGCAGCGCGGCAACGCCCGAAGTGATGCGAACGTGGGTCGAGGTCTATGATCTCTTTCAAAAGTGCCGGGGCGAGCGGCGCGAACGGTTGCAGCAAGTCGCCGACCGCCTCGGCCTCAGCTACAAGGTGGCGCGCCGGCGTCTGCGCAACTACGAGGCGATGCGGAAGACCGGACGCAATGTCGCGGATTACCTGATCGGCGAGAAGGAAAGCGGTAAGGCGTGAGCGAAGATAAAACAAGGGAACATCCCGATGCGCGCCCATCCGAGGAGCGCGTTCTGACGATGCTGACGGAGATGCGCAGCGACTTCAACGCGCGTCTTGAGAAGTTAGAAGCTAAGCAGTATGACACCCGGCCAATCTGGGAGCGGGCGCTTGCCGAGATTGTCGAGACGCGCGCGGAGATAGGTGGGGTGCGCGCCGAGATCGCCGAGGTGAAGCGACAGTTCGAGGATTTCGATGTGCGGCTTGATCGCGTCGAGAGCATCGTCAACGCCAAGCGCGGCGAGATGTTGACGCTTCGTGCGGACTTCAAAGAGTTCCGCGCACTTCAAAGAGCCGGCATGATTAACTTTCTGGTCGCTGACCCGCGCGCGGCAGTTTGCAAACCGTCACGAGCGGGGAAGAAGTCGCGCAAATCCTTGAGCGACGTAGGCCAAAATCTTTTCAGGGGTCGGCTTTCAGTGAGGCCGCAATGGCAGCGTGACGAGCTATTGAACCCCCACCAAGTATTTCTGAACTCAGACCACCCTCAATTCTCACCGTACCACGAAAAGCTGTGAGGGAAGCGCTGGAATCTGCTCTGGTCTATTGCAAGTCTCTAGCACCCGTCCAAAGCTCCAGCCTGAGCAGAACGGCAGACAGAGAGAGGGAATAAGAAATGAACCAGGATGAAGCGCGCAACGCCGCACACGAACTGATTGAGGAAGCGGTCGCGGTCGCCACCAAAGCCGGCATTGATCCAACGTCCATCATCGAGACGTACTTACCGCAGACGCTTACGACACCGGATGCCGGCGGCCAACAGGAATCGCCGGAACTGATGTGGCACGGCGTCTCCGTGACCATTGACGCCGCCATTGCCGGGTTGTTTGAAATGCCCGAGCTAAATGACGATCCCGATCAACAGCCCGCCTTTCATGTCACGCAGTCAACAGCAGACTTTGTGCAACAAGACTTCGAGAGGTACGGGGCTGCCCTGGAGCGCATGGCGGAGAGTTGGCGGGAAGAGAAAACGCTTTCGTTATCCGAAAAGAAAGGCAGCAACGAATGAGCGATAAAGTTATGGAAAACATCCAACCGACTGATTTAGTGATCCGGGTAAATCATGTCCTGACGAATGACCCTTGCGCCTTATGTAACGCACCGACGGATGCGACCGGCATTGATCTGTTCCTCGCAGATCGGCCTGCCCTCGTCTGTCACGCTTGCGGACTGTATCATGCGCCGGCACTGGTGCGGTTGCTCAACCTGGCGAGCGCCGCCAACACTTTCGTGCGTGCCGAGTATGAGATGGCTGGCGTTGTCACGGATGAAAAATTGTTTTGACGGAGCCGCCAAAAACCGACTTCTGCGGCAGGAAGATGAGAGGCGCGGACCTACCGCATCCGGCCATCTTCACAGAAAAGCTGCGCAACTTTCCAACGATGCCCGCTCGAAATCGAACCATACCAAACTTGGGTCAGACGCCTTTGCGTCACGGTCGGGACGCTGAAAAAACCGGGTATCTCAATCACAAAGGTCTCGACTTAAAGTCGAGGCCTGCTTCCCGGTCGGATCGTGTAAATATCAAAAGCAGGATAGGTTTGGAAGGGGACGGGGTTGGATCGCATCGTTGAGTGTGTGCCGAACTTCAGCGAGGGCCGTCAGCCGGAGACGGTGGCGCGGCTTGAAGAAGCAATCGCGTCAGTCGATGGGGCGCTGGTGCTCGACCGGCACATGGACGCGGATCATCACCGCTCCGTCATCACGTTCGTGGCGAGTCCGGAAGCGGCGGTCGAGGCGGCGGTGCGGGTCGTCGCACGCGCGGCGGAGTTGATCGACCTGCGCCGACACACGGGCGAGCACCCGCGTATCGGCGCGACCGATGTGCTGCCGTTCATCCCGATGCGCGGCGTGACAATGGCCGAGTGCGTCGCGCTGGCGCTGACAGCGGGCGAGCGGATCGCCGGCGAGTTGAGTATCCCGGTCTACTTCTACGGCTACGCGGCGCGGCGCGCCGACCGCGTAAACCTTGAGGACGTGCGGCGGCGCGGCTTCGAGCAGTTGCGAGCAGAGATTGAAACATCCCCGGAG
>JACDEG010000329.1 GCA_013816505.1 Pyrinomonadaceae bacterium
CTCCTGACTTGCTCCTCCTTCGACCGGAACTCGCGGACTTTGACCTCCTGTAAGAATTTCTGCCACTGCGCGATGTACTCGGTGTAGTAGATGTTTGCCAGATCGTCCTTCTTAACGTCGAAGTTTTGCTCGGTGGCCTGCTGCGCGCCCGTCATCACCCAATCATCCCTGCGGAATTCATCATCAGCGGACGATTCGAGTTTGTCGATCATCGCGCGATGGCCTTCGAGTGTGAACGCGCCGGGGACGTCGTATGAACCGATCAGCACGTTGAAGTCGGTCGCGCCGGGGATCGTGGCAAGTTTGATCGAGTACTTTACTTCGGCGTTGATGTCTGAGATGACGCGCTTGTAGACGCGGCGGACCAACGGATAGTCGCGTAGCTTTACTTGCGCCTGGGCGACGAGCGGGGCGTCCACCTCCGGGTGCGGCGCGTCCGCGCGGTGCGCCTGGCTCGCGTAGTAATCGAGTTGCTGCAACGCTTCCTCTTCTTTGCCGGGCGGGGCGAACGTCCTCCATTGATCGCGCAATTCTTTGACCAGGAACAGCGGCTCGACCCGTTCCGGGTTAACGAGCATCAGATACGCCTTGAGCTGATCGTAATGGTGTCCGAGATATTCTTCGGACGCCGCCGAGGTGGCGTTAGTCGAAAGCGCATCTCCGCCCGGCAACTGCTCCGGCGGTGCGCCCGCGACGAACGCCTGCAAGTCTTCTTTCATCTTCGTGACGGTTGGCTCCAGGAACCTTTGGCTGAGCGCCCCGAAGTAGATGTGGCGGTGGATCGAGCCTTCCTGGTTAAGCTTGGTGCCTGAGTAAAGGCCGAAGCGCAGCGGTAGCGGAGGCGAATCGCGCTCATACTCGTCCAACCTACTCAGTATCTCGCGCGAGCGTTCCATCGCCGTCAACTCGGAGTTGCTGGTGACCGGATTCGGCACCTCTCTATCAACCAGCGGCACGTCTCTATCGACCAGTCGCATGATGTCGGCAAGGCCTTTGGTGTGCTCCTGGGTTTCGGTGATCAAAGCTTTGTTGCCGAAGAAAGAGACGATCATGCCGACGAAGAAGACAAGTACGAGCGCCGCCGCGCTCGCCAACGCGACGTTGCGCCATCGCTGCGGGTGCTGCCGCTCCGCGACGGTCGAAGCGACGATCTCGCCATCGCGCGCCAGCACCTCGCGGAAAATATTCTGCGCAAAGAATTCGTGCCCGGCCAGGTGGCGCGCTCCCAACGAGCCGACGCCGGGGCTGCTAGTGAAGTAGAAGCCGCGCAGCAGAGGGCTTTCGCTAAACGGGTTGGGGCGGAAGAGCGCCGACGCGAAGAGGCCGAGGCGGTTGCGCGTGCGTCGGAAGCGCCCTGGAAATTTCAAGATGCGCAATTGCTTGTCGGGCGCCGACGAAGTGCCGAGTTGCACCACCCGGCGGCGCAGCAATCTGCCGTACAGTTGATCGAACTCGGAGTCGAACAGGGCATGTGCCTGCGGCGACTGGGCGAGCGGGATCGTCGTTCCCCAGACCTGCGCGCGCTCGTCGGTGCTGAAGCTCTCAAAGAACTCAGCAAAGCCTTCGATTTGGTCGATGTGTGTGAAGACGAGATAGACGGGGAAGCGCACCTGCGCGCGGAGTATCGCTTCGTCGAGCCGCGCGCGCAGGATTTTCGCTTGTTGCTCGATCTCTGTGTCGCTCCAGCGCAGCACCGCCGCCGCGCTGACCGTCACCATCAAGCCGTCGAGCGGGCGATTCCTGCGGTATCGCTTGATCGTCTCAAGCAACGCCGCCCACTCGTCGCGCTCCGGCCCCTCGCTCTGGTAACGCCCGGCGGTGTCGATCAGAATCGCCGAATCGGTGACGCGCCATTCACAGTTCGCGGTCGGGCGGATCAGATTCTGGTCGGTCTGGCGCTGGCCGGGCAGCACGTGGAAGTCGAGGCCGGACGAAAGCAGCAGCGAACTCTTGCCGCTCGACGGCAGGCCCACGATCACAAACCACGGCAACGCGTAAACCGCGTCACCTGCTTTCGCGCCGCTCAGTTTCGTGCCGCGCAGCCACTGCACCGCTTCTTCGGTGGCGCGCGTCAAATCTTCGTACGTGCCCGTGACCGGTGGTAGTTGCGCCGTCTTTTGTAGGGGCGGCGTTGAGGCCGCCGCAGCGGTCACGCTCCTTGCCGCCGGTAGGGTGCCGCCCGCCGCGGCCTGCGCTTCGCGCCGTTTGCGGTAGTGACCGACCAGCAGGGCGAGCGGGATGGTCAGCAACACTAATGCGATTAGCACAACGCGCGTGGTGACGCCGAGCGCCGTGCCGAGAAACCAGATGGCAGCCATGCTGACGCCGTAGAATGACACCAGACCTGAAATACCGAGGATCGATTTGATTGGCGTGAGTTGCGAAGACATCTGGAAAAGTCGATCCGAGATTCAATTCCGCGCCGCACTGCTCAACTCTCCCGAGAGGGCAGAAGCGGAAGTGCCCAAATGGTGCCAGACGAAAATGCTAACCGCAGGCTCTCGATTTAGAGCCAGGGCCGCAACGGCGGCGACCGGCAATACCCCGGCTCCGGAAATTATTTTTTCAGGGACTTTATTAGTAGGAGATGGCTTTCCCGGATGAAATTGAATGGCTGACCTTTAGCTACTACCCGGAAAAACCGCTCGAAGCCTGTTGGTCAAAAACAGGAAGACGGGGAGAAGTGGCCGTTTTGCGAGTAGCCACCGCACCCCCAAGGTACGTTTGCAAGGCATGCTATACCCCACATGAAAACAGATGTCAATAGTCTCTAATCGGCGCGTCAGGATTGGTCTAGGGTCGACAGGTGATGCTCAATGAAATGCTTCGGCGCGGCAAATCCGGCAGATAAACTTCAATCCTTGCTTTTTCGGACAGCGGCAATAAACTGCTCCTTTCGTTTAGTGAACTCCCGTGTTCGCTTCAGAGATTCTTCAGGCGACAGCTTGACTCGTGGCGGACGTTCGCTGGAACTTCAATCATCGCCGTTAAGCCTACACGATAAGAAAGCGCCTCATGAGTAGTTGGGCTTCTTCGTGTAATGTTTGTATAAAGGCAGTAATGGAAACGAAACGACTGTTGGAAAAGTTAAGGCACGGGAGTGTCAGCGAAGCATTCGAGGCGGCAAAATCTTTATCAAACATACCGCGTTTGCCTGCTAAGCGAATTGTTGAAGTTTTGAACGGGGCGAAAAGTGTTCACAATCGAGAAGCGGCGGTTTACGCTATATCGTGGCTACTTCGTAGAGATAGGAATGAATCTTTGCAAGCACTTCTCAATATTTTCAACAACGTAAATGAGAAGCCTGTTGTTCGCGCGCAAGCACTCGAAGGTTTTGGGCTGCAAAGACCAACCAAGAGGCACAAATTATGGCATCAAGTTGAAAGAGCCATTCTGGATGGATTAGAAGATGAGGCGGTTGAGGCCCGCTTTTGGGCTTGTTACGCAGCAGGAACGCTACGAATGAAGTGTGCTTTACCGCAGTTACGGGAACTGTCATGTAATGATTCAGCAGTTTGCCCGAATTGGTGGCGTGTCTCAGATGAAGCGGCAGATGCAATCGAATGGATTATGGGTCGAGAGACAGAAAGCCGTATGCCAATTCCAAGTTCAAATTGAAAAATGAGGCAAACCCGAACGCTACGGTTCGAGCAAACTTGCTGATCGCTCCGCTCTCACCGAGCAGCTTATGCGCAGCGTCAGACTGCTGCATGGCTTAGAGGAGATTAGATTCTGCATATGACCGATAATCCGGTAGCTCTTGATGCTTATGAAGCTTTAGCCGAGGCTTACGCGGCAGTTATTGATACGAAGCCGCATAACGCATATTACGAACGCCCCACGACCATCTCGTTACTGCCAGAGGTCAAAGGCAGAAGAGTTCTTGACGCTGGCTGCGGTCCCGGCGTTTATTCCGAATGGTTGGTTGAGCACGGTGCTGAGGTTGTTGGCGTTGATGCCAGTCCGAAGATGGTCGAGTTGGCAAAGCAAAGGCTTGGTACGACAGCCGATGTCAGGCAAGCAGACTTGAGCAATCCTCTTACCTTTCTGGATAGCTCGTCCTTCGATATTGTGCTGAGTTCGCTTGTGCTGGAATACATCGAAGATTGGGGCAGTACGTTCGCAGAGTTTTACAGAGTTCTTCGTCCGGCAGGTCACTTGGTATTTTCTATTACTCACCCTTTCTTCGATTACATCTACTTCAAATCGAACAATTATTTTGAAACAGAATTAGTCGGCAGTGAGTGGCGAGGATTTAAGCCGGTTCGAGTTTATGTGCCAAGTTTCCGCCGCTCGCTGGGTGCAACACTCAATCCACTCATTGAAGCCGGTTTCTGCTTGGAAAGAATCCTTGAGCCAAAGCCAACCGAGAAATTCAAAGAAGCAGACCCAAAGCATTATGAGGAATTATCACAGCAGCCGTGTTTCCTATGCATTCGTGCTAGAAAATGAACCCCGCAATCAAACGCTGCGATTGCAAGATGACTGCCCAACCGCTTCGATTTTGTGCAGCATCTGAATCCCGGCGTTAAGCGCATCCGAGCATCCCGCCGGATGTGAAGACACGCGGCGAAGCGAGCGCGCAAAAGATTGCTAACTTCGACGGGTCACGATGTTGTCGGCTGTAGATTTAGCGGACGACCAATCCGGAGTACCGTTGGAGCACGACGTACAGCACAAGGTACGTGAGCATCACCAGGCCGAGCGCCGAGGGGGCAGCGATTTTGAACCACAGCGGCAGACCGCGCGGGCGCTGAACCGTGGGCTGGTCCGTCTGTAGCCAGTGTGAGGAGAGTGTGTTTGGCCTCAGCCGCCCCGCTCGGCGAAGGCGCTCGGCGACGCTTCGGATGACCTGCTGAAACTGCTCTTCGAGCAGGTGAATGTTGTACTTGCCTCGGTAGCCGAGCAGCAGGCACACGTAGTAAACCTCAACGACATCGACGTTCGCATCAATGTCGCCCGCCATCTCGTCGAGCCGCTCGAAGAACTTGACGCCCGCCAGGTGTTCGCTGAAATGTTCGAGTTGCAGCGGTTTCTTCTCCCACTCGTCACGCAGTGGGAACTGATTCGCCGGATTGAGGACTGTTTCGTCAACGAACGCGACGAGCGCGAACTTCACGTGCTGGGCGTGCTGATAGCTGTAGCCGAGCGATGCCGCGCCCTGCTCGACTTGTTTGAGTAAGTCATCAACTACTGGTCGCACGTCGTTCGACGGCGGGACGGTGCCGGTGCGAAGCTTCAGCACGAGTTCGAGCACCGGCGCGGCCAAATTGATTAAGCCGTTGGTTGACGGGGCGCGGCGATTCAGGTCGGCGTGTGGGTCGGCGGCGATGGCTTGCATTTCTCTATGACCGATGACGAGTGGTGGACGGTGAATTGTTAAAAGAGAATTCTCTGTGTCGCGTGGTCGCTCGTTGCTCGCCGCTCAACCGGCGTTATGGTTTGACCGCGTACATCTCCAGCTTTTCGTCGGTGAACTCTTTCGGCACGTAGACGGCGACGGAGCGTGAATCGCGAACGGCATCCCAAAAGATGCCGTTCTTGTCGAGCGTGAAGTAGTGGAATCCGACGCGCGTCGGGATGGGTGCGGGCGGCGGCGAAGCGTGCGTCAGCGATACGCCGGGCAAGCCCGAACCGATGACCGCATCAATCACGTCGCGCGACGCGATCTTGATGACGCGCGGCACACGCTCAATCAACTGTCCCTCCGGGATGCGCGCCTGCACGCCGAGGTAGAAGCCGGCCTCTTCAAGCAGACGCTCGTCCTGCACGCGCCCGACGTAGACGGACTGGCGCGTGCTCTCCAGCGGAATTTGCACGCAGCGCGTCGGAATCACGGTTTCAAGAAGCAGACGAACTTCCGCCGCCAACTGGCTGAAGGTGAAATAAAGGTCGGTGTGCTCGTAGCGGACGATGTTCTTCGGGTGGCGGTCGGTTGAGAAGGTCATCAATCGACCGCACAACTCGGCTAGTTCACAGTACAGCCGTTCGGGATGGATCGAGCGCGTGCGGAACAAATGTGTGAGGCCGGGGATCGATGCGTTGATGGTATTGAGCAGCCAAAAGACGGCGACTTCTGAGGTTGTAAAGTCGGCGAGCGAGGTCGTGCGTTGCCGGCGCTGCTCGCCGAGCGAACTGCTTTTGGCGATCAGAATCTCGATGATCTGCCGGAGCATCTGCACCAGCCACGGCGAGGACGAGACGTTGAGAGCCGGCGGGATGTACTCCTCGCGCGCGACCAAGTGGCCGGTCGCGGTGCGCTCAAGCTCGGCGATCTTGATCGAACTATAGCCTTCGCGCATTTCGTCGGCGAACAGCAGGCGCAGGTTGCTGCGTGCGAAGGCGATCTGCTGTTCGTTCTGCCCCGTCGTTTCATCGATCACCGTCCCGGCGTCCTGCCAGTAGCGCACGGTCTGGCCCGGCGCGCCGCCGTTGGTCTGGTAGTTCGCTGCCCCGGAGCGGTTTGCCGGAATCGCGAGGTGGACATCCAGGCGCTCAGCTTCCGGACTGAAGTGCGACTCGACGGGGCGCGAGGCCGGGGCCGGGTCACCCTGCGGGATGTTGACAACCAGCCCGTCCGGCAGCACCGCGCGGCAGCGCACCAACTCGACTGAGCCGTTCGCGATGGCTTCGTGATTTAGTTGGAGGTCGAGGACTCCCCACTCGTACGGCACAAGCGAGGTGAGGCGCGCGTTGAGGCGCTCTTCGTGGTAATTGTCCCAGTGCTGAAAATGGTGAGGGGTGAGCAGCATCCCCTCGTTCCACAGAATCTTTCGGTAGGAACTCATAACCTGCTGAAGTTTCCCTGTGCGGTGATGTCTTCAATCATAAGAGACGATGCGGCAAAAAGCGTCCGTGCGCGGCGCTCCGCGGTGACGGTGTTGACGGCGACCATTTGCCAACCGTCGCGCTCCTGGGGACGGACGTAAAGGGCCGGCTTCGGGCCGCGTGGCGAAACCCTCGCCGGACTCCGCGAAAGAAACGGCGGAGACGTTGTTGTAAAGCGATTTGCAATTGGATGCGACCTCTTCAACACCCGTTTAGCGGCTTTGCTTCTGCCCGCCGGTGTTACTTGAGAC
>JACDEG010000771.1 GCA_013816505.1 Pyrinomonadaceae bacterium
CGCGACGCCACTTTCCCCGTGTCGCGCGCACGCGAAGCGGCTTGAGTTCCGAAGAAAGGGCGACCTGATTTATGCGACGACGCGAAGGTGATGGGTGTCCGTTGACGGGCGCCCTGCAGATTGTCGGCGACAAGTGGACGCTGCTGATTGTACGCGACCTGGCGTGCGGACCGAGGCGCACGACGGCGTTGATTTCGGCGCTCCACCCGATCAGCAGCCGCACGCTCGTCGAACGGCTGCGCGACTTGGAACGCGACGCGCTGATTGAGCGGCGCGACCACGGCGGTAGCCCGCCGCACGTCGAATATATATTGACGACGCGCGGGCGGCTGCTGCTGCCGCTACTCGACGTGCTGCGGCAACTCGGCGAGTCTCTCAACTGCAACGACTGCGACGACCGCCGGGAGCGCAGCGGCGCATTCTGCAACGTGTGCCCGCGCGCCGACCGGCAGCCATCGCTCTCGACCGGTAGCCGACCGCGACGGGACGAGCCACGCGATTCGATTGTGCTGCTCTGACAATTACGGATGCGCGACTGTTGGCCGCGCTACTTTTCATCAAGCTTCAACCGGGGAGAGGTTAAGGGATGGCTTCAAACATGGATGCTCTATGCACGGCGATGCGCGAATCAATTGACGCGATCACGCTCGACTGGGTGCAGCGTGTGAAGGAGGATCCTTATCTGCGCTCCGACGACCCGCTGCCACTCACGCAGATCGTCGATCACGTGCCGCAGATGCTTGAAGAGTTGTGCGACGTTTTCACGCAGGAGGGCGAGCCGGACTTTGAAGACATCCGCGCCTCGAGCCAGCACGGTTACACGCGCTCGATGGCGGGTTACACGCTGACCGAACTATTACGCGAGCTTGAACTGCTGCGCGATTGCGTCTTCAATTTCGTCATCGAAACGGAGACGAAGCACGATGTCAACCGCGCGGACACGCTGCGCGCACTGCGCCTCGTCAACCAGTATTTCGGCGAGGACATTGTCTTCGTCGTCGAGCACTATCTGAAACGTAACGCAAGCACGCAGCGTCTGAGTTGAGTCCGACAGGCTTCAGATAAAACAAGTGGCTTGCGAACTAACTCTTCAAAAGTGACAGGTGACAGGTGACAAGTAAGGAGTTGAGTGTCGCGAGTGTTGCCGGTCCACGCTGATTTTATTGGTGAGGATTTTTTAGCTGACGTCGTGCCCGCGTGCCGTACAGAAATCTAAACCGTCCTGTCACCGGTCACGATTTACCTGTCACTGTTGAGTAACTCCGTGACGACAATAGCCGGCGAGATTTCAAGGGCGGCCGTGTTGGCGACGACCGTCGAGCGACTTCAAACAGCACGCCCGCCGGCAACGCGGCGAAACCGGAGCCGACCCCGTTCCTACATTTCTGGCCACGCCGCGAAACAGAAGGTGTGGCCGCAGTTGCGGCACAGATATTCCGCATAGCCGGCTCGAGCGGCGACGAAGCCAACGAAGTGGCCGGCGAAGAGGCAGATCAGCGGGTGCTTTATTTTCCCCTCCACCTTTCCCCGTTTCATAAATGAGTGACCGCAACGGCAGGCGTACTCGGTGTACGCGCCGCGCTCGGCGACCAGGTGCGCGCGGTGGCCGAAGAGGTTGCATTGATAGCGCACCTTCTTGCGGAATGTTTCCAGCCGGGCGTAGACGCTCGCTCCCGCCTCGAACAGCAGCGGGTGGCCGCACGCGCGGCAGACGAACTCGTGATGCCCGTCGCGCTCGCCCATCCTGACGTAGTGATGACCACCGACGAAGCACGTGACGTTGTGCCTGACGCGCGTTTCAGTGTCGTCTTGACGAAGCACGCGCACGCCGCACGAACAGTAATAGGTGGGAACGCTTTCGGAATCTTGGCCGGAGTCTGAACGGCTTATGTGATGTCCGATTAACAAGCAGAAAAGTTTCGGGCCGATTCTCTGCCGCGCCGGCGCCGAACCGGATCGCGAGTTGGACGGGCGGGTGCCGTGCGCATGTCGAATCGTGGTGTGTGCAAGTGTGTGGTTGCTGACCGACGGTGGTACTAAGCTCATGCGCCAAGCTGAAGCAACCGTCATACCAGCCGCTTCAGTGGTCACCCGACGCTACTCTTAAGCGACTTTCAACGCACGTGGCATCCACTGTCGATGCAGTAAATTTGGTGCAGTCGGATACACAGAGCGGCAGTCGTTCTTCCGTCGACAAATTACGGG
>JACDEG010000330.1 GCA_013816505.1 Pyrinomonadaceae bacterium
GTGCCCGCCCGCGCTCGTTGAACCGGCGGGCACAGCCCGCCTCTAAACGGCACTCGGATTTTATCCCATATACGCAATCGGAATCCGCTCTAAGTAGACGTGGCGATTCTGTCACCGTGTGCCTGCGCGTGTCCGACCGTTCGACGTATGATTCTAACGCTCGAGAAATCAAGCTATTGCCATGATGAAGATTCTACGTGCGATTCTTATTTCAGTCCTTTTGTTATTAATCGCGGCCGGGGGCTTCTCGTTCTGGCTCTATCGAGAACTGAGGCGGCCAATTGCACACCAACAGGCCGAACAGTTTATAGAGATTCCGCGCGGTTCATCGCCGGCTGAGACCTTGGAGCGTCTGGCCTCCGTCGGCATTATCAGCCGCGCCTGGCCGCTACACCTGTACCTGCGTGCGAGCGGTGCCGGTGCCCAACTGAAAGCCGGCGAGTACCGATTCCCTTCACCCATCTCGCCGCTCGGCGTGGCTCGCAAACTCGAAGAAGGTCAGCAGCGCCTTAACCGTTTCACCGTCATCGAGGGTTGGACACGTTGGGATGTCGCGGCGGCATTGGTTCGCGTGCCGGAGTTTCAGCTTGCCAGCGCCGACGAGGCGCTCGAACTGATGAACGACACTGCCTCCGTCAAAGACATCGACCCCGAAGCGCAGAATCTCGAAGGCTATCTCTACCCGGACACATACACCTTTCCGCCACAAACGACCGCGCCGGAGGTGATTAAGATGATGGTGCGCCGGTTCCGTCAGGTGTGGCGTGAAAAGATCGCCGAGCACGCGCCCGACGCCCCCGGACAGACTCCGCGCCAGGTCGTGACCATCGCGTCGCTTATCGAGACCGAGGCGAAATTACCGGAGGAGCGACCACTCATCTCCTCCGTGATTCATAATCGTCTGAGGCTCGGCATCCCACTCGGCATTGATTCGACGATCATCTATGCCGCGAAACTGGCCGGCAAGTGGAAAAATGACGGGAAGGTTTACCAAAGCGACCTTGACCGGTCTTCGCCGTATAACACACGGAATGTGAACGGACTGCCGCCGGGTCCGTTGGCTTCGCCCGGTGAGAAATCATTGGAAGCCGCACTCAACCCGGCTGCGACCGACTATCTCTATTATGTCCGCGAGCCTTCGCGCAACGACGGCGCTCATAATTTTTATAGCAACGAAACTGATTTCGAGAAGGGCGTCCAATCGCTGCGTCAATGGGAACGCACGCGCGACGATACGAGCGCCGGCAACGCGGACGTCGGCAACGCGAACGTCGGGACGGTCGTCCAACCTTAAGATTGGTGATGAACTCAAAATTGATGCTGGTGGCCGGCACATGCCGCGATGCACGAAGCGAGACTTTCACCGATTAAATCTTGAATTCGCGTGTTTCATGTTCTATGCTCGCGGCCTAATTCCCCCCAAGTCCACTTGAACAAAATAATTATGACCGGCGGTGGTCAGAAAGTATTTCCATGAAAAAGATTTTCGCGACTCTCACCTTAACGATACTGACTGCCCTGAACGCTTTCGCGCAGGGTAAAGGTGTCGATCAACAGAACGACCGCATCCGTGACGGAAGCAGCAACCGCGCCCCGGCGGCAAACGGTGCGAAGGTCAATACCGGTGCCGGGCGCGGCATTGATTTCGGGCGCGGGCGCACGCGCGAACTTCCGCTCGTCCCGAACCCATACCGTCTGACCGCGCGGAGGGACGCCGTACTTCAAGCCGTTTCTGAAGTGATGCGTGACAGCAAATTGATCCTCGACGAATCAGTTTCCAAGGCGGCGGAAGGCGTGCTTGTTTCGCAGCCTTACACCTTCGTGCGGGGCGCTGTCGTCGCGGAATCGGAGATCAGTCGGCTGGCCGAACTGCTTGACACGAACTCGCGCGGGTGGACACGCGGGCGTTACACACTGCTCGTCGAGGTGCAACCGATAGACGGTGCCTTCACCAATGTATCCGTCAATGCACGCATCGAAGGACGCACCGACGGTGCGTCCGGCGCCGAGTGGGTGTCGCTGCAAAGCAACGGCACTGCCGAGCAGGAATTCTTGTTGGCCCTGGTCGAGAAAATCACGGGAGCACCCCCGCCGGGGCGTGAGCAGTAGAAGAACTCTTTTGCTTAGACCATTTGGTATCAATACTTTAAACTCACTTCCCTCACGAATACGTTCAACTTCCACGCCCTTCAATGTCAGGGATGCGAGCATTGGGTAACTCGAATACACTTTGCCGAAGATGATTTTTTCACATTTTTCTCCTCATCTTCGACTTCAGGCGTTGACCAGATTGACGTTCATCGTCGTCATTGCCTTTGGCATTCCTCTGAGCGGCTGTCGGTTTGCGAATTCCAGTGCGTCGAAATCGCCAACCGAGCCTCCGCACACCTCACCGCCGCGTGATGAAATTGAATCTTTCGAAGCCCGGGTTTTGGAAGATGAGGCGATGCTTAAAGGTTCGCAGGCAATAATTGGCGGGGTTGTGCAAAACACTTCTGCCCGAAAACTTGAAGCACTTAAAGTAGAGCTTGAACTCAAGCGTCGGCGTGATGATAGCAGCGAGACTCGCGTGGTCGAATTAAGGCCTCAGAACCTGGCGCCCGGCGAGCAAGGCCGGTATGCGATCACTCTCGCTTCGCGTGAATGGGTTGCCGCGCGGGTCGCGCGACTCCTCGACGCGAACAACGCTGCCATCTCGTTTAAATCATCCCCCGGCGCGAAACGCCCGCTCGAACGTATTGGCGATGGAAAAATCGTGGTCGAGCCAGTCCCTCGCTCGAAGACAACCAGAGGCGCGGAAGAGTTTATTAACACACCCGACAATCCCAGCAAAATCCCTTGAGATTACAAATTGAAAAACTTCTCCGCATTTCACCGCTGAGTACGCGAGAGGGCGCGGAGAAATGAGAAACAGCATCATCAATCAAGTAAAAAGCTGGATGTGCTCGGCCTCCTCGGCGTACTCAGTGGTGAATGTATATGGTCTTCAGTCCTTAACTATTTTGCGTCGATCTCCCTCTGACTGACACTCCTTTAGGTAAATTATTAAGAGTCGGCGCATCGACATAAGCTCAAGTAATTTCTCGCCGACGCGAATTAAATATCTCACTGGCAGATTAGTTATCGTCATTGAGAGATGATTCGTCATGAGTGCTGTTACATACTGGCTTACCCCTTTTATGGCTCTTATCCCGAATTATTCAGTGGCATCCGACAGATCAGGTCGGACATTGAATCGCCATTCCAAAAAACAATTCTCGACTCAAACTGCATCCAACTGCTTTGAGCTTGCGACTCATCTCCATTAAACTTCAAACGAATTCGTTGGGAGCTAATTTCTTTAGTCGAATCTCAAGTATTGCCAAGATCGACACGGATCATCTTATGGCTTGTTTCTATCTGCTAATGTTACTTATCTTGTTGCTGTCCCCGGCCACAGCTTTTGCTCAGCAGAACGATGGCCTGTTGGCCCCTGGATTGAGGTCCGGCAAACGGGACGTGTCGCCGCTCGGTTCGCCGGAAGAGGAGATGCGTGGCCGCGTGGCGATCAAAGCCGCCGAAGAGGCTCACGAGGAAAGCACGGATCGAGCGCGTGAGGCGGCGCAACTGGCAGCTGACATCCGAACCGCTTTCGAGCGCAACCAAAAACTTGCCGCAGATGATTTGAAGAAACTTGAGCGACTGGAGAAGCTGACGCGCAAAGTGCGTGGGCACGTCGGAGGCTCGGAGGATCAAGACCTGCCCGTCGACCTGCCCCGCGAACTCGACGTGGCCACCGCGAAACTGGCGGAGATGGCCGACCTGCTGCAAAAGAACGTCGAAAAGACTTCACGCCACGTCATCGCGGTCTCGGTGATTGATACCGCGAATGAAATGCTCGACCTGATCCGTCACATCCGTAGTATGAAGCCGTAATGAGTTCATCGACCCGCTCAATTGCGCCCGCCCTCTTACCGACGCGCCCTTCACTCCTTCTCGCCGGCACGGTCTTATGCGTAGCAATTTTGTTGTCACACGATTTCGTCGCGCCTGCCCGACACCAGGATGACGAGGTGGTGCGCGTCAGTGCCGACCTCGTCGTGCTGAACGTGACCGTCACCGATGCCGCCGGCAAATACGTCCACCGAGTTCCGCGCTCTGTCTTCACGGTTTTTGAGGACGAAAGCGAGCAGAAGATTGCGACGTTCAGCGCCGAAGAGACGCCGTTCGCGGTGGCTCTGCTGCTCGACTCTTCGGGCAGCATGGAGGGGAGGATTTCGTTGGCCCGCGCGGCGGCGATCAATTTCCTCGACGGCATGCGCGCCGATGATGTCGCGGCAATCTATAACTTCGACACGAAAGTCGAGCAACTCCAGGATTTCTCGCCGGGCCGAGACCTTCCGCCCATCGCCTATGACGTGAAGGCCAAAGGGTGGACGGTACTGAACGATGCCATCGTCCGCGCCTCTCTCGATCTTTCACAGCGGCCTGAGAAGCGTCGGGCGATTGTCGTTCTTTCTGACGGCGCCGACACACGCAGCCGCGCGTCATCGGACAAGGCCCTCGCCAGCGCCCTCGCGGCCAACGCCACCATCTATACTGTCGACATGTCGCCGACCGATGCCTCAGCCGTACAAAAGCAGGCGTCGGCGGGGGCGCTCCGCAACTTCGCGGCGAAAAGCGGCGGGAGATTTGTCGCGACGCCCGGCGGCAAGTCCCTCAGTGAAGCGTTCGCTGGCATCGTCGGGGAGTTGCGCAACCAATACACCATCGGCTACCAACCGACGAATCGCGCGCATGACGGCCGTTGGCGAGCGGTGGAGGTACGGGTTGCGCGCCCCTCGCTCAATGCCCGGACTCGCCGCGGTTATCGTGCCCCGAAGTAGCCTGCTTACCCAATCTATCGACTCCCAGAATAGTCATTAAGGCAGGTCAATTTCTTCACTGATTACATCAAAGAGTCGCTTATAAACTCGTCGTGTTGCGAATCTTATCTTGATGTCGCTCGAATGCCAATTCGATCAAGCGGTCGAGCACTTGCGGAAAAGTCAGGCCTGACGCTGCCCACATTTTCGGGTAGCCGGATACTTCCGTCAGCCCCGGAATGGTGTTCAATTCGTTGATCAGAAGCTCGCCGTTGTCGCGCCGCACGAAAAAATCGACGCGCGCGAAGCCCGCCCCGTCGACTGATTTGAACGCGCGTTGCGCCATCTTCTGAATTCGCACCGCAAGCTGGTGAGGCAATTTTGCCGGGACGATGAATTCCACGTGGCCTGTGGAGGAATACTTTTCCGTGTAATCGAGAAACGCCGCCCGCTGGTCGAGCACGACGTACTCGCCCGGCAGACTCGCCAACGGCTCGTCGTTGCCGATCACGGCACACTCAATCTCGCGCGCGTCCAGGCCTTCCTCGACAATCACTTTGCGGTCATAGCGGGCCGCCAAGTCAATCGCCTCCTGAAGCGTGCGCCGGTCAACGGCCTTCGAGATGCCGACCGAGGAACCGAGGTTCGCGGGTTTGACGAAACAGGGGTAGCCGATCTCCTTCGCGACGCGCCGCAAGACCGGGCCGGGGTCGTGCTCCCACTCGCCACGTAGAAACCACAGGTATTTGCAGACCGGCAATCCGGCGTCACGGAACAGCGCCTTCATCACGACTTTGTCCATCCCGCAGCTCGAAGCCAGCACGCCGCACCCGACGTAAGGCACGCCGGCCATCTCCAGCAGGCCCTGAATCGTGCCGTCTTCTCCGTACGTCCCGTGCAGAACCGGGAAGACCACGTCGAGCATCAAAGGCGCTCTGGGATCTGCGCCGCTCAGTTTCACCAACCCTGTGTGCGACGGGTCGCCGATCAGTGCGACATCATCGCGCGACCCACCCGTGATATGTTTCGGCAATAACTGACGGGTCTCAGCCGGCAATAACTCCGCCGCTTCAGCCGGCGAAAGCCATTTCCCCGCTTTGCTGATCGCGATGGGGACGACCGTGTACCGCTCCGGATTCAATCCTTCGACGACCGCACGGGCCGAGCGCAGAGAGACTTCGTGTTCGCCGGAGCGTCCGCCGAAAACCATGCCGACAACGATTTTTTTGTTCATCTTTATAGCTCAGACAAAACTTTAAGTCGCGAATCCACCGTTCGCAGGCAAACGGCTTTTAGTCTTCGGCTTAGAGCTTCAGGGTTAAGAGGTTAGTTTAGAGAATCGTCTTGCCCAGCGCGGAAAGAATCAACTCCACGCCGAGTTGTGCAGTGCGGTTGTTGATGTCCAAAGCAGTATTAATTTCAACGACCTCGAAAGAGAGCATCCCGCCGGCTTCGGCAACTTTTTCCATCGCCAGATGCGCTTCGCGATAGGTCAGACCGCCGCGGACGACCGTCCCGGAGCCGGGCGCGTCGCCGGGGTCGAGCGCATCTACATCAAGCGTGACGTGATAGCCGGCCGGGGCTTTGGTGGCGATGGCGATGGCTTCGTCCATGCAGGCGCTCATTCCCCGCTCGTCGATCTCACGCATGGTGATAAAGCGCATCCCTAACCGACGGATCAACTCACGCTCGCCCACGTCGACATCGCGCGCGCCGATGTGTGCGCAGAAACGCGGATCAAGTTTAGGCGCGAACCCACCGATGTGGATTAGTTCGGGTACGCCGTAACCGAGCAGGCACGCGAGCGGCATCCCGTGAATGTTGCCGGTCGGCGAAGTCTCAGGCGTGTTCATATCGGCGTGCGCGTCGAACCACAAAAGTCCGATGGCCTGCTTCCTCTCATGATAAAAGGAGGCGACCCCTGACGCCGAGCCGACGGCGATTGAGTGGTCGCCGCCGAGCACCAATGGAATCTCGCCGTCACGCAGGATGCCCAGCACTTCACTACACAGTTGTTCACAGGCGGCGGTAATCTCACGCAGGTATTTGGTTTTGTCTGGCGGCGATGCGAGTTGCTTCGGACACTCCAGGCAGATGTCGCCGAGGTCGCGCACTTCATAGCCGAGTTGCGCGATGCGCTGGTTCAGACGCGCGACTCTCAGCACCGCCGGGCCGAGGTCGACGCCGGCGATGCTCGCC
>JACDEG010000772.1 GCA_013816505.1 Pyrinomonadaceae bacterium
GGATTGACCTCCGGCTTGTCAGCAGAGAGGTATGAAAGATGGAAGCAACCACGACAGGTATGAATGGCGAGAGAGAGAAAGCGACTTTCGGCGCGGGATGTTTCTGGGGCGTTGAAGCGGCGTTCCGCGAACTTAAGGGCGTCACGGACACGGCGGTTGGCTACTCCGGCGGAAACATGGAGAACCCGACTTACCGCGATGTGTGTACGGGCAGGACAGGACACGCCGAAGTGGTCGAGGTCGAGTATGATCCCGCACAGGTAAGATACGAAGAACTACTGCGTGTGTTTTGGGAGAATCACGACCCAACGCAACTCAATCGGCAGGGACCGGACACCGGCACGCAATACCGCTCCGCAATCTTCTATCACACGGAGGAGCAGAGAAAGGCGGCGGAAGAGTCAAAGCGCGCGTTGGAAGAAAGCGGACGCTTTCGCCGCCCCGTCGTGACGGTCATCGAACCGGCCTCGGAATTCTACCTCGCCGAAGAGTACCACCAGCAATATCTCGCCAAACGTGGCTTGGCAAGTTGTCATGTTTAACCGATTAGGCAGCCTAGGAAGAATCAGGGGATTTCAATTCAACTTAAAGCGCGAGAGCGAACAATTAAACGGTCAGTAGTGAACGGCAAGATGAAGAGACGCCATTCACTATTGACCGTTCACTTTCTTACATTATTTTGCAAACCGCTCTCAGGGCGGCGAGCAGTTAAGGGTAGCAAGGGCGGGGCTACACTGAAAGCAAGGGGTCAGTGGATGTCGAACATTACCGTCAGCATCGTGCAAGCGAGTCCCGTCTTTATGAATCTTGATGCGAGCGTCACTCGTGCCGTCGGGTTGATTGAGCAGGCGGCGTGGAGAGGTGCGAAACTGGTTGCCTTCGGTGAGACGTGGCTGCCCGGCTATCCGGCGTGGCTCGACCATTCTCCACACGCCGCGCTCTGGAATTATTCGCCCACCAAAGAAGTGTTCGCACAACTTCGGCGCAACAGCGTCGTCGTTCCGGGTAAGGAAACCGAGACGCTCGGCAAAGCCGCCCGCGAACTCGGCGTGGTAATCGTCATCGGTGTCAACGAGCGCGTCGAACAGGGAGCGGGCAACGGCACGCTCTACAACTCGCTGCTGACCTTTGGAGCAGACGGAACTCTACTTAATCACCACCGCAAACTCGTCCCGACTTATACGGAGCGGCTGGTCTGGGGGCAGGGTGACGCGGCGGGACTCGAAGCTGTCACGACTTCCGCCGGGCGCGTCGGTGGGCTAATCTGTTGGGAACACTGGATGCCACTGGCGCGACAGACGCTCCACACTTCGGGCGAACACATCCACGTCGCCGTCTTCCCAGCCGTCCACGAAATGCACCAGATTGCGAGCCGTCACTACGCCTTTGAGGGAAGATGTTTCGTGCTGGCGGCAGGGTTAATCATGCGGGCGGGCGACTTGCCTGCCCAACTCACGACGGCGGACGTATCAACTTCATCGCCCAATACACTCCTGTTGCGAGGCGGAAGCTGCATCATCGCGCCGGACGGCAGTTACGTCGTTGAACCCGTCTTTGACGAAGAGACTATCATCACAGCCGAACTTGACCTGACCTTAATTGATAAAGAGAAGATGACGCTCGACGTATCGGGGCACTACCACCGCCCGGACGTGTTCGACTTGAAATTGAATCGAGGCCCGCGCGGAGAAAATTGAAGCGTGCCTTCACCGTATCATCGTCAAGAAATCGCTCGCGCTGCCGACCTCGTATGCATACCACAAAGCGAACGCGATACTCGCAACTCCGGCGGGTGCCTGCAAGCCGTAGTTGACGCCGGTAAGTCGCCGCGAGCTGAGGGCGAACGGCAGACCGACCAAACCTGACATCAACAACACCCATCCACCGAAAGAATTTATTCCCGCGATAAAGAGAAGTTGCTGAATTTATTTCTTTGAGTACGGCAAGGTAAGTAGAGGGCAATGTCCGATAGCGACTCGCGGCGGGAATAAAAACCACATCTCCGGTGATTTCTACTATTGAGACTGCACATGCGTTTTTGCATCGCCGCCCGTTAAGTTTCAGGAGGGCTTAACCGACATGGTGACTGCAATGTTCAACTCATCTCGCACAGAGTCATGGAGCAAATGGGCGTTGCTGCCGCTCCGCCTCATCATTGGCTTCGGCTTCATGGCGCACGGCTACGCGAAGTTGAGCCGGGGA
>JACDEG010000773.1 GCA_013816505.1 Pyrinomonadaceae bacterium
ACCGCCACATTCCACGCGCACGCTTACGCGCCGCGCAACCTCGTCATCGCCGCTGCCGGGAATGTGCATCATGAACAATTAGTCGAACTCGCCGAACGCGCCTTCGGCGGACGCGACGCCGACGGTGACCCATCGGCGATTGGCGACGTCACCGACGACACTTCAGCGGCGCCCGCCCCCGCCGCGCCGATTTTGTTGCAGCGCAAGAAAGAACTCGAACAGGCGCACTTGCTGCTCGCCGCGCCGTGGCCATCGGCTCGTGACGAAGAGCGTTATGCCGCGAGCCTGCTCGGCTCGGTGATCGGCGGCGGCACGTCCAGCCGTTTGTGGCAACAGGTGCGCGAAGAGCGCGGCTTGGCGTACGCGGTGGGGGCGGCGGCCAGCCACTTCACCGACGCTGGCGTGTTCCAGGTCTACGCCGCGACTTCCCCCGACCAACTCGACGAAGTGCTCGACCTGTCGCTTGCCGAACTGAGCCGCGTGCGGCGCGAGCCTGTCGGCGCGGACGAACTACGGCTCGTCAAGGATCAAGCCATCGCATCGATTCTGCTCGGACTTGAATCAACCAGCGCCCGCGCCGGGACACTCGCGCGGCAGGAGATGACACACGGGCGTCGCATCCCGCCCGACGAGATTATTCGGCGCATCGAAGCCGTCACGCCCGAAGACATTCAACGCCTCGCGGGCGACTACTTCAACACCGATGCGCTGGCCCTCGGCGCGCTCGGCGACCTCAACGGATTCCGCGTCAACCGCGCGCGTCTCGAAATATAAAAACTGAGTGATGAGTACTGAGTACTGAGTAAAGGCATTCAACTCAATACTCAGTACTCATCATTCAGTACTTTCTTTGTCGTACTCAGTACTCTTTTTATGAGACTGAATGTCCTCGGCAGTGGCTCGACGGGTAATGCCGTGCTGATCTGCGCGGGGGAGACGCGCGTGCTTGTCGACGCCGGGATGAGCGCGAAAGAGACGGTGCGGCGGCTGGCGATGGTCGGTGAAGACGCGGCGCGGCTCGACGGCGTGATCGTCACGCACGAACACGGCGACCATGCCGGGGGCCTGCGCGTGCTGCTCAAAAGCATCGAGTGCCCGGTCTATATCTCTCCCGAAACGCGCGACGCATACATTCGCGAGCGCACGCACGGCGCGCCGTCCGACGAGCCGCGCCGACGAGCCGATGCGTTGCGCAACCGCACCGAAGAGATTTCGTCGAGTCGGGACTTCCGCATCGGTGAGATCGACTTTCATCCCTTCACCGTCCCGCACGACGCGGTCGACAACTTCGGCTTCACCCTCACGTATCAGGGCATCAAGGTCGCAACGGTGATGGACTTGGGGCACATGACGACGCTGGTCAGCGAGCGACTGCGCGGATGTGCGGCAATCATCATCGAGTCGAATCACAGTCGCGACATGCTGAAGGCGTGCGAGTTCTATCCGTGGGAGTTGAAGCAGCGGATACTTTCGCGCACCGGTCACCTGTCGAATGAGGACATCGCCGTGTGGCTGCGCGACGACTTTGACGGCACGGCGGCGCATGTCGTGCTTGCGCACATGTCGCAGCGCGCCAACAACCCGCACGTCGCCAAGCTCTCCGCCGAGATCGCGTTGCAGGAGCGCGGCATGCTTTTTCAAACGACGACGCGGATCACGCTGTCACACCCGAAAGAGCCGACGCCGTGGATCGAGATATGACGCTTGCGGCGCGCTGCGTGGCGATGTGCTTGGTGGTCCGTGTGGTGATGCGCGGGGTGATAATCGTCTGCTGCTTCGCCCTGTCCGGTGGCGCGGCATGCACCATCGATGAACGGCGCGGCGGAGTTCCGGCGGAGGCGCAGGCGGTGATCGACCGTGTGACCGAAGAGGTCGCCGCCGGGCGCTTCGAAAGCGTCTACGAGGAAGCGGCGGAAGAATGGCGTCGCGCCGCCACGCCGGAACAGAGCCGGGATGCGCTGCGACAGGTGCGCGACCGTCTGGGCAAAGTTGTCAGCCGCACGTTGCACGCCGGGCGCGAGCGAGAGGGCACAAGCGGCGACGACTCGACCGGGCACACTCTGACCATCAGCTACCAAACGACGTTCGAGCGCGGCATCGGGACAGAGACGTTCGCACTCGTCAAACGCGGCGGGCGCTGGCTGCTCGCGCGCTACTTCGTCAGCTCAGACGGTCTCAAGCAGTGATGAGTACTGAGTAC
>JACDEG010000774.1 GCA_013816505.1 Pyrinomonadaceae bacterium
TGATTATCCTGATTATGGTGCCGCTGATCTTCCCCTTATGATGCGCCGGATGAAGACGGAGACTTTGACACTGCTATTCAAACAATCGCTGCTCGAACAAAGGCGCTTTGGCGTTCTGCTTTTGGCTCGGCTGCGCTCCCACGGTCAAGCCCTTTCTCAGTCTGCTCCTGTGGTCGTGAATCGCCTGAAGCGTTCATCCGTGAGTCTTTCCTCCATCTGTTTTACCCAACGCCGCCTGCCCTATATCAGGCGCACGCGGCACGAGTATGCGCACGTCCGGGTCGGGCAAGCCTACGCCTGCTTCCTTCAACCCCGCGACGAGTGCCCGGCGCACGATTGAGGTCGTCGCGAGGTAATCAGCGCGCCGCGAGACCGTCCAGAAGCGCGCTTCGATAATGATGTCGTCCTATCCTAATTCCCGCACGCGCACCGACGCCGCGAGCACAGTGCGAACACTCCTTCGGTGACTCACCACGGTTATCATTGATTGCTCCATCTTATGCTTTGCTCGCTGAACGAGCGCATCGGCTTAAACAAGTACGGCACGAACGGCTTTGTACCGCTCGTGCCGCGCCCAGAGATGCCTACCATCCGCCAATAACCTGTGGTTGTTGACCACGATGGCCGCCCGCAGAAGTAAAAACTCAGAAGTCTCCCAAATCGCCGCCGAAATCGCCCGCATCACCCATGTCGGAGTCGCCTGCGTCGGCAGTCATCCCGTCGCCGCCGTCCTGGTCAGCATCCGCATCGCCAGCGTTCTGATTATCATTGCCTTCCGCTCCGCCACCGAAGCCAGAATCGCCGAAGAACGATTGTGCGATTGCGCTCCCCACGACGACGCCCGCGATGCTCGACAGAAAACTGCCCGCCATCATGCCGCCCATGCCCATCCCGCCGCCCATGCCGCCGAAGGTACGCTCCATCGTTCCCGGTTGACGCACCTCGGCGCGCGTTGCCATCCGCGCGAGTGAATGCGGATCATCTTTCGCACTCGCACGTTCTGCTTCCGGTACGTCGGCACTCAGGTTTTGCAGCACCTTTTGCCGTTGCTCCGGCGTCAACTTGGCAAAAGCTTCGGCGTGCGCTTGCTCGATGGTTTCCGGCGGCGCGGTCTCCAACATATAGCGGTAACGCGCGACGGCTTGCTCGTCGCCTGATTGTTCGGTCGATGATGAAGCCGCCCCTTGTCTTGAGGTTTGCGGCTGCGGTTCGTCGTTTCCAAATAGTTTGTCGAGGATGCCCATCAAAGTCGTCTCCTTATTCCGATACTGTACAATGCGAATCAAGGGTAGAAGTGACAGACCAACAGAGAGTTGTAGAATCGTCGTATGCAACTACAACTCATCGAACTCTACCTGTTAGTCTGCCGCCTCTACGATACCCAACCGGTTTTGAAACAGCAACGCTTATCGAACTTCAAGCCTGATTTGACTGACCAAGAACTCGTCACGATTTACTTGTTCGGTCATTTACAGGGTTGTTTTTCGGTGCGCCAAATCTATGGTTATACCCAACAGCACTGGCGCGCATGGTTTCCACACTTGCCTTCGTATCAAGCGTTCAACCATCGCCTCAACGACTTAGCCCCGGCTTTCGAGTTGCTGATTGACTCCGTGGCGCAAGCCGCTCAAGGGCGACTTGCACCCACCGCCGACCGCGTAATTGACAGCGTGCCGGTCATCTTAGCGCGCGGTTCGCGCTCAACCGGTGCCCGCGTGGCGCGCGAGGTGGCGTATAAGAGTTTCTGGGCGAGCAAAAACTTGTGGTATCACGGCGTGAAAATCCATCTCCAAGCCACGCGCCGCTTGCGCCTTCTGCCGATGCCTGAGCGCATCTTCTTGTCAGAAGCCTCGTGTCATGACCTCGTCGCGCGACGACAGCTGAATCTCACTGTGGGTGACTGTGCCCTGTTTGCCGATAAAGCATATGCGTGCGCCGAAACCCTTGCTGAGTTCGACAAACAGGGGACGGCGTTGGCGACACCGACAAAGAAAGAGAAAAATAAACCGCTCGGACAAACTGATTCCTGATGGTCAAGATTTGTCTCGTCAATGCGGCAAAGCATCGAATCGCTGTTCAACTGGATAATCGAGCAGACCGGCATCCAGCACGCATCAAAAGCATGCTCGACCAACGGGTTGTTAGTTCACTGTTACGGCAAACTGGCGGTCGCTTGTGTGCTTTTGGTCTTCTACCC
>JACDEG010000775.1 GCA_013816505.1 Pyrinomonadaceae bacterium
GTCTGAAAACCGGCGGGTTGCCAAACATTGATCTGCGTGGCGCGGAAGAGTGGCGGACGCAGCTCGCGGTGCTCGGGCACTTCATCACACTGCGTGAAGCACTCGCGGTGTGGACATGGTTCCGCTTGCGGCGCGGGCCGCTGGTGCTGCAAGGCGAACCCGGGTGCGGCAAGACTTCACTCTTGCGGCGCATCGGACAAGTGACGAACGCGCGGATGTATTGGCTGCGTTGTTATGAAAGAGTCGGCGCCGATGCCGCGCTCTATCGAATGAGCGAGCGGGGTGAGTTAGTGCCGGGCAAGCTGGCGCTCGCGCTTGCTGATCGGGCAGAGACGGTGATGGTCGCAATTGATGAGATCGACAAAGTGGGAGATGGCTCAGAACTGGAAGCGGCGCTGCTTGAATTCGCCGAAGAGCAGACGATCACCATCAACGAGACCGAAGAGGTGCTCAAACGCCCAGCCGATCTGCCTCCGCTGTTAATCGGCATCACGTCGAATGCCGGGCCTCGACAGTTACGGGAATCGCTGTCGAAGCCGTTGCTGCGCCGCGCGAAAATGTTGCTTTTAGAGCATCCGGATGCGACGCGCATGGCTGACATCTTGCGCGATGAAGTGCCGCATCTCGATCAAGGAGTGCGTGAGGATGTCGCCCTCTTCATTGAAGCCCTCCGGCGTGACCACTGGGAGAAGCCAATCTGCCTGGCCGAAGCAGTGCTGTGGGGAGCGACGCTCGCCGAAGTCGGATGCACTGAATTGACTGAGGAGATTGTTGGATGGACCAGCTACGATCTCGCGAAAGGGCAGCAGGAAGAAACGTCGTTATTGGAAGCCACCCGACGGCTCATCAAGCATGTTCACGCCCGGCGCTCCCACCCACTCTCTGCCGCTTGAAGATGAGGTTCATCGCAAGTTTCTTCGTCAGTGCATTGTTCTGTTTCTTGTCGGTGACAGTCAGCGCTGTGCCGCGTACCAACCTGACGCCGGAGGTCGCACGGCGGATCGTCGCCACCGCACGGCGCTATCAATTGCCGCCACTGCTCGTCTTGGAAGTGATGCGTCAGGAATCGGCGTTCCTGACGCATGCAACGAGCTACAAGAATAGCAGACCCTGCGCTTATGGGTTGATGCAGTTAGTCAGGGCAACCGCCGGACGCTTCGGGGTGTGGAATCCATACGATCCGCAGCAAGCCATCGAGGGCGGCTGCCGGTATCTGGCGTGGCTCGTGAATCGGTACGGGCGAGATCGGTTGGACTTGGTGCTGGCTGCCTACAACGTCGGTGAAGGAGCGGTGGATCGCCATGGTCGGCGTGTGCCGCCGTATCAGGAAACGCAAAACTATGTGCGCCGAATTCTCGCCGAGTACAAGCGCGCTTTAATCCTCGAAGCGATGCTCAGACAACGCCGCGCCCCCGTTGGTTGACGAACTTCATCTGTCCGCCGCCCCGCCAGACTGACGACCTTGCGGCCACGCCAGCAAACACTTTTCCGAGAGGATCATGACAGTGCTCTCTGAGGTCGAGTTAATGAGGTGCCGGCAGAACGCGGCGGTGGCGGTTGAGCTTGCCGCCAAAGTCATTTATGACCGCCGCACGATGCCAGCGGACAAGGATGTATTTTGGAGTTGTGCTGAGCAGATCGCGCTCACCGCGATTTTACTTCATGTGGCGGAAATCACTGACAGTCCGACGCCCACGACGATCACGGATTTAATCGCCGCGCGAACGCTGGCCGCACTCGACGATGAAATCAGCAATTCGCCAAGCAGGGACGCACGTGCCTTCTGGCTGAAACTCCGCACCATGCAATCACGGCTTCTCGCTACTGTACTGGGTGGAGTGACATTAAAATGGACATTTAATCCTCACCACAACGAAGAGACATTAAACGATGGTCACTCCCAAATTCCTTTGACAGATTAGTACCTCACATACTCGCCATTAAACTTCGGTGCTGATCGATAATGAGCTTGCCATTCATCGTTCGTTCCTTTCTTGCGGGGGAGAGCTTGCTCGAAAGCTCTCCCGTCCGCTTCTTCGATTCAGTTACGCAGCTTTCCGCGCGGCAGCTTTGGCGACCGTCTTGATCGAAGTCACCATTCGCTTGGAACGCGCGGTTTTGCGCTTCGGCTTTTGCGCTGCATTCTTGCCGCTGCTGTGGGCGGCTGCCTTGTTGGTTTTGTTCTCCTCCGTGT
>JACDEG010000331.1 GCA_013816505.1 Pyrinomonadaceae bacterium
ATGCAACATCGAAAAGTTGCATTCAGCGGCAGGCCTTTCTCTACTCACCGCGACTCGCCGCTAGATGTGTCTGGTCGACGGTACCCGTAACGCCCCAGCAGCGCCTGACCCTCTTCGCTCAACACGAAATCGACGAAGCGTCGCGCCGGCTCCAGCCTGTTCGTCGCTTTGACGACGCCGATGGCCTGATTGATCGGGCTGTGCAGATGCTCGTCCACTTCGATGGCCTCGCCTTCGCCCGTCTTCACCAGCGCGAGCGGGATGAAGGCCGCGTCAGCATTGCCTGTCGATGCAAACTGTTTGGTCTGCGAGACGTTCTGCGCGTAGACGGCTTTCACTTCGACGCGGGGCCACAGGTTCAACGCCCGCAACGCTTCGACGGTCGCCGCGCCGTACGGGGCGAGGTCGGGCTTGGCTATCGCCACGTTCTTCACATCGGCGCGCGTCAGGTCTTCGAGGCGAGTGATGCGCGGCCCCGCGCGCGTCGATGGCACCCAGAGCACCAGCCGACCACGCGCATACACCGCGCGCGTCTCTGCGATTAACAGTCCCTTGTCGCGCAATTGGTCGACGTGCCGGAGGTCAGCGGCGGCGAATACGTCGAACGGCGCATCGTTCTCGATTTGCTTCGCGAGATCCGCCGTGCCGCCGAAGCTGTACGTGACCTTGATCCCGGTGCGCTCTGTGAATTGCCGCCCGACCTCGTCGAAAGCTTCCGTCAGATTGGCCGCCGCCGCGACCGTGATTTCCTTCGCCGCATCCTTTGTGACGGCACCCGGCGGCACCACCGACCGCCCGGCACAGCCGAACGTGAGACAGAGGGTGAGCGCGCCAAAATGAAGCAACAACTTAGTGTGATTTCGACGTAAGGAGAACCTCACAGGCTCGTTGATGTGCTTACGTCCAACTCGAGTTAATCTACTTGTGTGCGACATGATGTAAAGATTTCGCTTGCTTCTGCGGAATAATAAGTGACAAAACCCTTCTCGCCGCGTGTTGCATACTTGAGACAATGGCCCGGACGCGGTATACTATGCGTCTCAATCAGAGCCAATCAGTTTTTATTAAAGGGGTTCACGAGTTGATGCGAGAAAGTATGCCTGAAGCCGCCGTCATCGTCGAAGCGCCGCGCCCAATCGCCGGCGAAGCGACGCCCGAAGACCAGCAGGCCGAGCCTAATTTGCGCCCGCGCCGGCTCGATGAATACATCGGCCAGACGAAGATCACCAACAACCTGAAAATATTTCTGCGGGCCGCGCAGAATCGGCGGGAAGCGCTCGACCATGTGCTCTTCTTCGGTCCGCCGGGCTTGGGCAAGACCACGCTGGCCAACATCATCGCGCAGGAGATGGACGCGCCGCTGAAGACTGTCAGCGCACCTGCTGTCGAGCGCGGCGGTGACCTCGCCGCGATTCTGACAAATTTGCAAGAGGGCGAGGTGCTCTTCATCGACGAGATTCACCGCCTGCGCCCGCAAATCGAAGAGGTGCTGTATCCGGCGATGGAAGACTACCAACTCGATCTAATGATCGGGCAAGGTACGGCGGCGCGCTCGATCAAGCTCGATTTGCCGAAGTTTACGATGGTCGGCGCGACGACTCGCGCCGGGATGATTAGCGCACCCTTGCGCGGGCGCTTCGGCATCGTCTTTCACCTAGACTTTTACCCGCAAAAGGATTTGGAAATCATCACCCATCGCTCAGCGGAAATCTTAAACGTCGAGATTGAGGCGAGCGGCGCGACTGAAATTGCGCGGCGCGCGCGCGGCACCCCACGCATCGCCAACCGACTGCTGCGCCGCGTGCGCGATTACGCGCAAGTCCTCGGCGATGGACGCATCACACAGGCCGTGGCGCGGCGCGCGCTCGACGAAATGGATGTCGACCGATTCGGCCTTGATGAGGTTGACCGTAAAGTGCTGACGACGATTATCGAGAAGTTCGACGGCGGCCCGGTCGGGGTCGGCACCATCTCGGCCTCAATCAGCGAAGAGCGCGATTCCATCGAAGAGATCATCGAACCGTATCTGATTCAGATCGGCTTTCTCAACCGCACGCCGCGCGGACGGATGGTGACGCGCGCCGCGTACAAGCACCTCGGATTTGCGTCGCCGAAGACCGCGCACGATGCACTGGCGAGTTGACCGAGGCCGCGGCTGTCACGAAGTTTTGATTTTCGGTGATGGGCAGTATGCAGGCCGCCGTCGGTGGGTAAAGCGGCAATCGAGAATTACGGGTTTAACGGTTTCGGCTGCCTCAAAGTGCGGCAGTCGGATGCGCACCGGGCAGGTGTCGGGATGGATCGGGAGCCTTCCGACTTCTCGCCCGGTGTAATTTTGTCTTCCGCCTACCTTCTCCGCTCGCCTCTTTGACCGGGCGCTTCGTTTATTGTTTGAAAGTAATTGCGACGTCGACCGTCAGTTTTTCGTGATCCGGTTTGACTGCGCTGGTGATCTTCGGTGAGCCGAGCGAACGCCCCTCGGACTGAACGCTTTTCAGAAAGTCCCGGACCTCATTTTTGATAAACTCGTCGATGTAAGAAGCGTCGTACGGCTCGCGCGGAAGCAGTCGCCAGCGTGTCCGCAGATTGTTGGCGTCGGCCTCGGACAAGCCGTCGATGGAGAGCAGGCCCATCCGGTACAGCGGCCCCTCGTTCAAGTCGAAGCGGTAGACGACGCGGCGTGTGGCGTCGTCAAAGTCCGGCGCGTAACGCAAACGCGCCGCGAGGTGACCTTTGCGCCCGTAAGCCTTTCGCACAGAGTCAAGGCCGCTTTCAATCTTCACCCCATTGGCGACATCGCCGCGCTTCATGCCGAGGGCGGCGTCGAGTTCCGGCGCCGTAAGCGTCTGACTGCCCGCCCACTCCGCGCCGTCCCACAGATAGGCCGCGCCTTCTTCAACCGGCACCGCGACGGCGACGCCGTTTTCACATTCCGGGGTCATTAACAACTTCGCCTGCGGCGTCAGGAAACCGGCGCGCAAATAGCCGCGCTCGTGATAGAGCGGAATCAAGTTGCCCTCGGCGTAAATGCTGACGAAGTTTCGCGAGAACTCGTTGCTGAGGATGGCTGCCGATTTCTGGACGAGCAGCTTTGCCGGCACCGCCCGCGCGCCGGGGAAGTTCAACTCGCAGACGCGGACGTTCGCGCCTTTGACGGCGAAGACGTGTTCGGAGTTTTTGCCCGACGGATCAGCGGAAGGTGTGTACTCAACCCGGCCCGCGATTTTTCTTTCAGCCAGCAGTTCGCTTAAAGCTTTGACGATTGATTCGGTGACGCCGCCCGCTTCGGGGGCCGTCCCGTCGAATGTCGGGACAGCTTTGCGCACCGCACCGGCGAGTTCCTCATCGCTGAACCAAACGAAGTTGTCGAACACGACCGGGATTTTCGATTTGGCCTCTTCGACGATGAACGTGATGACGCCCTCGCCGTTCTTGATGGTGAAGCGGTAGGACAGATTCTGGAAGAGTCCGCTGTTGAGGAGACGGTTGGATGCGGCATCGAGCGTTTCGACATCGACCTGCTGCCCAACTTGCAAACCGCTCTCGGCGATCACCTGCTCTTTGTTATACCGCTCAAGCCCCGTGAACTCGATCTTTGCCAGGCGTACCGTACTTGGAGTTGGTTGTTGCTGCGCGAAAGTGCCGGGCACACATGCCAGGCAGTGAAGCAGCAGCACGAGCGCGAGCATGATCCTGAAAGATTTGAGGTGCATCGTGATGCCGATTGCCAAATCGTGAATGTTGATGGGTCGAAGCCGGCTCGACGCACGGCGGGATCGGACGGGGATCAGACGGGCATCGGAAGCAACAGTGACTGCGGAACAGACGGAGTCTTTGCTTTCATTCATCTGACTTCAGAAGTTTTCCGCGTCTCTTTTTGGATGGTCAGTGTCAGGTTCTCTGTCAAAACCGTGCCGGTGGTGGCCTTGATTATTTTCAGCACACCCTTGAGTACGGTCTTTGCCGTTCGCCAGCGGTTCGGATTCAACCTTGAATGCCACGCATCAATCCTGTCGCCGCGCCCATTCCGCAGAACTTCCAAAAGGATCGGGCGGTACTCTGTATTCTTTCGCAGAATATTTAGAATCTCGCGTTCGGTTCCTCCCCTGAGGCCACCACGTAAGAGGTCGTACTCTGAATCATTTCGTAACGACCGAAACCTCGACATCCGGCGCGCCAGAGGGAACGCAAGGCCGTCCGGCAAGTAGTTGAGCAAAGGCAACCCGGTCGAATGGGCCTCTATCGGGTAGTAGCGGTGCGGCGTCTGGTTAATGAACAATGCCCCGCCCGGTTTAAGATGTGACCATATCATCGGCATCACCGTTGCGCGCTCTTCGGGCAGAAGATGTTCGTACACCGCGCTCATCATACAAAAGTCGAATTCACCGATGCCGCCCGGAACCTCATTCCCGCTCGGAGAAGTGTGAAATCGGATGTTTTCAAGGCCGTAATACTTAGCGACGACTTGAGCCAACGCAACACGTTTGGGGTCTAATTCAGTGCCGACGAATTCAGTCTCGGGCAGCATCTTGGCGAGGCAGATAGTTGACGAACCGCCGCCGCACCCGAAATCGAGCATTCGCTTTCCGACGAAATCTTCTTCGTCGAAGAAGGCGAAAAGGTTGGCTCTGATTTCAGCCTCTATATACTGGGAATCTTCGTACCGAGCGATTGCTTCACACACCCAAGCCGGCCCGTGGAAATCTAACAGCACATTGATCAGGTCTTGCGGATAGGAGGTTTCGCATGTACATCTGGGAACATACGCGGCCTCGTCATTGCACTTGACTGTCAGGAGTTTGTTACCGTTTGGCAACTCAGCGATATGCACTTCATCGCTAGGGTGGGTTAACTTACTTGCTGTCATTACAGTCATATTTGATCTTCAAAAAAGCACCGCGTTGCGGTCAGTGCTGCCGGCCCGCTTCAATAATTCGTTCGCGCATCTCGCGCACCGCGCCGTCGAGTCCGACAAACAGAGCGCGCGCGACGATGTTATGGCCGATGTTGAATTCAGTAATCTCTTCGATGGCAGCGACCGCAGCGACGTTGCGATACGTGAGGCCGTGGCCGGCGGCGACTTTCAGCCCGTACTGCGCGGCGAGTGTCGCGGCTTCGCGCAGACGGTGCAACTCGGCGGCGGCGCGCCGCTGCCCATCAGCGTGCATCGCGTTCGCGCCGAGCGTGGCATCGGCGTAGGCGGCGGTGCAGAACTCGACCTGTTGCGCGCCCGCTTCGTGCGCGGCGCCGACCTGCGCGGCGTCGGGGTCGATGAAGATACTTGCCGTCGCGCCGCCCTCACGCAAGCGACTGATAGAGACGCGTAACTGTTCGAGATTCGCGCGCACGTCCAAGCCACCCTCGGTGGTGACCTCGTTCGGACTCTCGGCGACCAGCGTCACCGCGTCCGGACGCGCGTCGAGCGCGATCAACATCATCTCGTCGGTCGCCGCCATCTCGACGTTCAGGTAGGTTGTCACCGTCTGGCGCAGGGCATACAAATCTGCGTCCTGAATGTGTCGCCGGTCGGCGCGCAGGTGGATCGTGATGCCGTCGGCTCCGGCCTGTTCGCACATCATCGCCGCCGCGACGACGCTTGGCTCCGGCGCGCGTCGGGCCTGTCGCACCGTCGCGACGTGATCAATGTTGATGTTGAGACGCAGAGTCATGAGAGTAGATGTTAGATGTTAGTGAAGCAACTTCGCACCCGCCATCGTGGCTGAGAACGACGCGCTGACCTCAACCGGTCTTCGAACTCCCTCGCCTCCAACCCCCAGCCCCTGCGATCAGATTCTTCTCTCGGCACTCGCCAGTTCAGGCGAGACGTCGCTTTCGGTTGAAGGACTGTCGCCGGGCGTGAACAGCGGTTGCCCGCTCTGGTAGGCGGCGGCGCGCGCAGCGCGGATCGCGTCTTCGTAAAATCTCCGCCGCGCCTGTTTACGGATCGCACGGATCTCTTGGAGCATCCGCAACCCGTCGCGCAACGGACTCAATTTGCTGCCATCGTGATGATCCCAACGCACCGCGCGCTCAAGCAGCCGCAGGCCCGCCAAGTGAGCGACGTAGAGCAACTCGATGTCGAACCCGAAGCGGTCGATGGCGCCGGCCTCGATCACCGGTCGACAGACGTCCATGCGAAAGGCTTTGAAGCCACATTGCGTGTCCCAGATATGCATCCCGGTCGCGTAGCGTACCAGTAGATTGACCATCCGCCCGCCCTGCTCGCGCCGCCACGACTGGTGAACTCCGATCAGACTCCGGTCAAGCGCCCGCGAGCCGAGCACCAGGTCGTACTCGCCCGAACGAATCGGCGCGACCAGCTTCGGCGTCTCGGTGATTGGCGTTGATAAATCGGCATCGGAGAAGAGGGCGACGGGTGCGCGGGCGGCGAGCAGTCCGGTACGCACCACATGCCCTTTGCCGCGGTTAAGCTGGCCACGGATGAGGTGCGTGGTGGTGCGCCGTCCGGCGGCGGCGAAGACTTCTTCGGCGACCCTCACCGTATCGTCGGTCGAGCCGTCATCAACCACGATCACCTCGCTGTCAAGCGACTGCTCGGCCAAATACGCGAAGATGGTGCGCAGCGACCCGCCGAGTCGCGGGGCCTCGTTGTATGCCGGGATGACGATAGAAAGTGACGGGGACATCATGTTCGAGAAGCCTCACAGTTGATGCATAACGGGTGAGAAATAACGAATCATGCGCCGGAATCTCTCCCCTTCATCCATTGTCATGGATCGTCGCTTTTATACCATAAGCCGCCCGCTTTCAGCAGCCGCCCGCCCGTGTGCTACTATCTTCAATCTATCAACCACAACACCGCTTCTGGTAGTTCGGGTATTCTTCGGAGCAGGTCATGAGCAGTAAGAAATTCGGCATCGCCGCCGCCGCCTTCATCGTCGTTACATCACTTCTCGTCGGGGGCATCGTCGGCACCCCCGCGCGCCAGGTCTTTTCATCCGGCGTCGACACCGACCAAGCCGCGTCCATCGAG
>JACDEG010000332.1 GCA_013816505.1 Pyrinomonadaceae bacterium
ATCTTTTGGCACGGCGTCCTTCGTCATGGCGGATGGCCCAGCGGCAGACACGGAATCGGCGGCCGGATTACGCGCGGGATGAGTTGTGGTCTGGGGGTCGATTGCGTGGTTCACGTCTGGTGTTGTTCGGGCATCCGTTACTGCTGCTGTCGCTGCCAATGCTTGTACCGCCGCGCGAAACTGTTTCGCGCACATTAAAGTTTTGTGCAGGCTGTCGAGCGCGGGAGTAAGACGCAGTATAACATCGATGCCGGCGTGTTGCCTGCAACGGCGCGAACACGCGAAGCTGCCGGACGCGCGAAAAAGGCGGCGATTTATCCGGTCGCCGCCCCCATTGAACTTTTCAAGGCGTAAGCAACTCGCGCAAAAGTTTCTCGGTATGAAGGAAGAATGAAGTAGATGCTAGATGTCAAATGTTGGACAGAACACCGGCGTGCCTTGACTAATATTCGGCATCCAGCATCTCAGATTTGTTCCGACTGGTTGTCACTTTTGCCTTTTACCTTTTCACTTTTGCCTTACTGTTTAGCGTGGCCTCGCGTTCTCGACTTGCAGTTCGTTCTTGACTTCGAACAATCCCGACACGCCGCGCGCCGCGATGTTGGCGAGGGTACTGTCGCTCTCGTTGGCGACGACCCCTTTCAGCGTCGCCCGCCCGTTCCTGACGATGATGTGAATCGGCGGCACGGCGCGGGTCGCATAGCGAAACAGTGGCGAGTCAAAATTGTAGATGGCGCGGAAGAGCGCGACGCGCAACCGTTCGTCATTCGGCGAGACGGGCAGAGTCTCGATCTCGTTGACGACGCGCGACACACCCTCGATCTCTTTGACCGCGCCCTCGGCGGCTGACTTGGTATCGGGCGGCGCGACCACTTGTCCGCGCAGCACAATGGTGCCGTCCGGGCGCACCTCGAACTCAAGCCAGTCGAACACGTCATAGTACGGCAGGCCGGCGAGCGCGCTTCGCACCTCCCGGATAAGCGCGGCCTGTGCGCGCCGCTGGCCCTCGGTGCGCGGCGGGCTTTGCGGCTGTATCTGTGGCCGCTGTTGATTTCCGCGCTGGTCTTGTCGGCGCGCTGCGTCCGTGCTTCGCACTTCCCCCGGCGCCAGAACGAATAGCACAGACGCGAAGGCTGTCAGATACTTCTTCTTTTTCATGTTTCAATTTCCTCCTTGTTCATTGTCCAAACGCGCACCCTTGAGGTGGCGCACACAAGCCGTAAAGTATCCGGCTTGGAACCGGCATCACACAGTGTCAGTTCGGTTTCGGCCCAAACCAGAGCAGACGAGACTTCTGGACACTGACTCAACGCAGAACGCAGAAGGCAGAACGCAGCATAGAGCACACCGTAAGAACCGCTACGTTTCAAAGCGCGTCTCTCTATGACCTTTGTCTCACCTCTGTCTGTGTTAAATGATGATCGTCTTCGCTATTCGATCACCGCTTGGACCACTCTCTCATGTCTCGGCTAGTCTGCGACGGGGGTGGAAAGCTTGTCAACCTCGTCGTCAGGCTGCTCTCTCCCAGACAGCGCGGTGGACGGCTCCGGCGGCGCGGACGCAACGACCGACGCTTTGATTCCCGCCTCGTCAAACGCTTCTAAGACCGACTGCGTCACCTCGTCGCGCACCGCCGCACGGTCGCCGCGGCGCGGGTCATACCAGAAACGCCCTTCGAGGTGTGTCATCCGCGCGTCGGGCTGGCGGACGATAATCAGCGGTTCGACGCGCCCCTTGATCGTCACATGATTAATCATCGCGCGCACGAAAATCTCACGCGCCACGTCCACGTCGGCGTCGGTCGTGACGGCGAATGAAATCGACTCGCGCCGCAGCCGCACCGCCGTGTTGTTGATGACCACCTCGGTGATGAGTTTCGTGTTCGGGATGATTATCAACTTCCCGTCGTAGCCGCGCACCACCGTGTCGCGCATCCGGATCGTTTGGATCGTGCCTTCGTAGCTGCCCATCTCGATCTGATCGCCGATGTTGAAGGGCCGGTAAATCAGCAGCATGATGCCCGACAGCAGATTCGACAGCACGTCCTTCAACGCGAAGCCGAGCGCGAAGCCGGTCAGACCCAACCCCGCGACGAGCGCCGTGACGTCGAGACCTGCCGCCTGTAACGCAGTCAGCAATCCGAAGGTGAGAATGCCGTAGTAGTAGACGCGCGACAGCAGCAGCACCACGCCCGTGTCGGCTTTAACGCGCGGCGCGGTATGCGCAATGACGCGCTTGCCCACCCATGCCGCCGCGAAGAAGATCGCGAACACGATGGCGCCGGTGATAATGTCGGGCACGGCCCGCAGTATCTTTTCGTAAAGGTCGACGAACACCCGCGTCGGTCGCTGTCGCACGTCGGATGTCGTCTGCGCCGCCGCTTGCAGCAAGCATACCAGGAGTGATGTCGGCATGTGCACCATCATAAACGATGAGCGTGACAGGGTGAATGAAAGCCGACTTGTCGCTCCGTTCGGCGTGGCTTAAGAGTTTCCACCACAAAGGCCCGAAGGCACAAAGAGCGAATCGTTCAGTCGTCTTTGTGCCTTCGGGCGTTTGTGGTGAATTGATCATGTTCCGGCGCTGTTGCTACTCGCTGCCCTGCCAGCGGAAGCGCTCGCCGTCGCCACCCTGCCACGGGTTGCCACGCATGTGATAGCCGCCCTCTTCCCAGAAGCCGGCTTGATCCTCAGCGAGGAAGCGGACGCCCTTGATCCACTTCGCCGACTTCCAGGCGTAGAGTTGCGGCACGATCAGACGCACCGGACCGCCGTGTTCCGCCGGGATCGGCGCACCGTCGTGTGACCATGCGAACAGCGCGTCTTCGGCGAGGAAATAGTCTATCGGAATGTTAGTTGTCCATCCGTAGTCGTGGGCGAGCGCAAGCACAAACTTCGCTTCAGGTTTGACGCCGGCGAGCCGCGCGACCTCGCGCGTCGGGACGCCGCTCCACACGTTGTCGAGCCGCGACCAGCGCGTCACGCAGTGGAAGTCGGCGTAGACCTTCACCGACGGCAGTTGCATCAACTCATCAAGCGACCACTTCAAAGGTTTTTCGATTAAGCCTTCGACGGCGAACTCCCACTTCTCAAGATCAATATCGGGCGTGCCATGCGCGTCCAGGACCGGCCACTTGCGCGTCCGCGTCTGGCCGGGCGGGACGCGGTTCTCGCGTTGCGTGTCCGGGCTGATGATGACCTCCGGCTCAGACACCTCTTCGGGCCGCCGTGGGTCGCCCGGCTGATACTTCTGGTCTTTGAACAGACCGCCAAGAAAACTCATAAATCCTCCGAGGAATATCGTTACAGAACATAGAATACAGAAGAGGAGAGGGGACCACCGGGGTTTTCTGACTTCCGTATCCTGTGTTCTGTGTTCTGTGTCCTATCTCTTGACTACTTCTTCGACGACCTTTCGGCCAGTCGCATCAACTCTTCCGGCATCCACTTGCTGACGCCTTTTTCGACCTGGCCTTTGATGCCGACGCTGCGGTCGTGCCATTCGTCGGCTTGGCCGGGTGTGCCGCGCTGACTCTCGTACCCTTCGGTCTGTTCAAGACTGAGCACGATGCCGCTGACAATCTCTTTCCAGTTTTCCATCTGGATGCCGCGCCGCACCAGCGACAGTCCCGCCGACCAATCCTCTTCGGGCGCGCGCGCGTCCTGTTCGGGAATCGTCAGATTATAGAGCGGCGGGAACGGCGCGCCCGTGTACTCGTCGACGAGCTGCGCCTTCAAGTCTTTGTAAGACATCCGCGGACTCTCGCGATGCACCGCCTGCGCCCGGCGGAAAATGTCGGCGACGGATGATTGTTCTTTAGCCATAGGTGTCAAGGTTTCTTTCGGTTCAGGTATGCCGACTTAAAATTACACGCCTGCCCTGTCAATTACAAAGAGCCGAACGGAGTTCGCGCGACGCGCGTACCGACAATCTTACTCAATTCAGGCATGTCGATGATCGAAGCGGTCACAACATAGAAACGGTCCCAGGCAAATCACTTGCGACCTTTCTTCGCCGCCGGCTTGCGGCCCTTCTTCACCGCCGTTATGTAGCGGGGACGCTTCTCTTGCTTCTCTCTCATCATTTTTTCAATCAACTTCACTCCTTCCTCCCGCGCTTTGATCGCCAACTGCTTGGCCTCCTTCTCGCTCCGACCGTCGGCAGAGTAATGGAATTTCCGGTTGATGCGTTTACCGTTTGGGAGAATCCAGCCTGCCTGCCAGACGGTGTAGGAGCGCCCACGGTGGCGCGAGCGTGTGCGGTGGACGCCAGGCGGATTGCCTTTGTTCCGCGAGTTGGGTCGATTGAACATGTTACCGCGCTCTGGTTTCGGGTGAATCAGCAACAACGTGTCACGGTATTTTTTCGCCGCGCGTAGGGCACGCGCGGCGTCATAGTTGTGGGCCGCGTCACTGAAGAAGCTATGGATCATCTTTTTGTCGCGATGAATCCGCACCCACCATCCGTGTTGATGCTTCTTGTCCTGGTCGATGCGGCTGATGTGTCGCATGCTCTTGTCTTTCTTCATAAGTTTTCTGTGTCGCACGCTCTTGTCTCTCTTCATAAGTTTTCACGGCGCAAAATTCCGGCGCTTCTCCCCTGACAACTCAAAACAACTGACGCGGGCGGCCATCACACCAAACAGGAAAAACCAGAGAATGGTACAGCGGCGATGGTCAAGACGGATATTTTTAACACAAAGACACGGAGATCACACAGAGATCACAGAGCATCGAGCGTAAGCATTTGTGCGCTGTGTTACGCCTTCCGCTTTCTGCCTTCTCGGGTTCAGTCAGTGTCACGAAACCTCGACGGCTCTGAATTTAGAGATCACTTCAGGCGCGACAGAGATGTCACGCGAGTCGCCTTATTTCCTGCTGAGGTTGCGCCGCAGCCAGCGGCCCAATCCCGTCCCTCCGCGCACGTCATCCAGGACCACACGCGCGGTATTGTACCCGGATGCCGCGAAGACGCCGCCACCAGGGTGAGTCGAAGCGCCGGTCAGGTAGAGGTTCTCAATCGGCGTGCGGTAGGTGGCGAGTTCCGGCAACGGGCGATAGAGGAACATCTGATCGATCTCCATCTCGACGTGCATCACGTTGCCGCGCAACAGTCCGAGGCGGCGTTCGAGGTCGAGCGGCGTCTGAATGAAACGATCAATCACCGCGCCGCGCACGTTCGGCGCGTACTGCGTCACAACGTCAATCAATCTGTCGGCCTCGTGCTTTGCGATGTCGTCCCACGTCTGCGACTTGTCCGCCAACTCATACGGATAATACTGCCCCCAGACGAACATCGTGTGTTTGCCTTCGGGTGCGATGGTCGGGTCGACCGCTGAGAAGGTCATCACCAGCGCCGCCGGATTCTCCGACGGGCGTCCGCGCAGGTAGTCGCCGTACGCAGCGTCGAGGTACGCGGTCGAGGGAGAAAGCAGTTGCAGTCCCCGGTGACATGCGCTCGGTTGTCCGCCGGAAGGCGCGGCGGTGTAGTCGGGCAGTTCCGACATCGCGCAGCGCACGATCATTCCGAAGCCGTTGCCGACGCGCACCCGTCCGACGCGCTTCGCTAATTCTTCCGGCAAATGCTCCGCGCCGATCAGCTTCAGAAAAGTTGTGACGACGTGCGCGTTCGAGACGATGCGGCGCGCCTCGATCTGTTCGCCGCCGACGAGCGTGATGCGCCCGGTCGTGCGCTTGTCTTTGACTTCGATCCGTTCGACTTCAGCCGAGAGGCGCACTTCGCCGCCGTGATGTTCAAGGCAGAGCGCGAGCGCCTGTGTCAGCGCGCCGGAGCCGCCGCGCGGACGCTTCACGCCACTGCGGTGAATCATTGAATGCCAACCAAGAAAGTCCCCGGTCGCGGCGGCCCCGGCGGGCGGCCCCGACTGTGCGGCGAGCCACACCAGCGCCGCGCGCAAGCCGTCGTGCTCGAACGTCTCGCGCGCCAGCGCACCGTAGCTCGAAAATATTTTCCGCGTCATCTCGACCGGGTTGCTCTTTTCTTTAGTGCGACGAAAGATCATGTGGCGACCGAGATTCAACACCGTCGGCGGTTTCAGGAACGCCTCGAAGACGCCCTCGTTGATCGCGCCCCACTCGCGCACGAAGCGGCGGTAGTTGTCGGCGTCCGGCGGGCTGACGCGCGCGATTGATTCGCACGTCTTCTCCACGTCGCGCCAAAAGTAGAGCGCCCCACCGGCAGCCATCGGCGCGAACGCGAACGGGTCGCAGTCGATGTATTCGAGTCCGAACTTTTCCAACTCCAACTCGACGACGACCGGCGTCAAATGGATCATGATGTGCGCGCTCGAGCCGACATCAATCTTGTACCCCGGTATCAGATCGTCCTCGGTGCAGACCGCGCCGCCGACGATGTGACGGCGCTCCAGCACGACGACCTTCAAGCCCGCCTTCGCCAGATAGCACGCGCACACTAATCCGTTATGTCCGCCGCCGACGACGGCCACGTCGTAAAGAATTGTTCCATTCATTCCAGGGATTTCGCCTTGCGTCAAATGGGCGTTCACAATCATCATACGGGCTTGTAAAGCAAAACCAACAAGACACTGTCCGCAAGGGGTAAAGATACTGTGGCTGAAACCATATTTTTAGAGCCGACAACTCATCATTCAGAGGTGGCGGCGGGGCGACCGGTGTGCCCGGTCTGCGGGCGCGAGTCCGCCGACGGGCTTCATTCTTTCGATTCTCTTTCCGATGCCTTAAAGCCAATCGTCGCGGCGAATGCGCCGGGCGGTACGCTCGTCTCGACCGTCTGCCCGCGCTGCGTCGGGTTGTTCGAGCGGGCGCACGTCCAGCTTGAAGCCGATAGAGCGGTGTTCGAGCAGGGCGGGCGCGTGCTGTCGACGCCGCTCAGGATGGACGCCGACGCTCGCTTCACCGGGCGCGGCGTGACCATCGCGTTTCTCGATTCGGGCTTTTACGCGCACCCCGATTTGACAACGCCGCACAATCGCATCCTCGCGTATCACAATAT
>JACDEG010000333.1 GCA_013816505.1 Pyrinomonadaceae bacterium
CGAGCACTTCGGGTAACTCCGACGAAACGAGCACGATGGCCAGACCGGTCTTCGCGAGTTGGTTGATCTGCGCGTAAATCTCTTGCTTCGCTCCGACATCGATGCCGCGCGTCGGCTCGTCCAGGAGCAGCACGCGCGGGTTCGTCAGCAACCACTTGGCGAGCACCACCTTCTGCTGATTGCCGCCGGAGAGCGTGCCCGCGACGGTAAACACGGAGTTGGCTTTGACTCTCAACTCGCGCATCGAGCGGGCGCCCGCTTCCGCCTCCGCGTCGGTGTTGGTGACGAAGCGGCCCGAAAGCTTGGTCAGCCCGGCGAGCGTCATGTTGTTGAGGATTGTCTGGTCGAGAATGAGGCCGAACCGCTTGCGGTCTTCGGTGACGAAGCCGATGCCGTGCTTGATTGCGTCTGACGGTCGCGTGATGCGGACCTGTTTCCCACCAACGTAGGTCTCGCCGCTGACGCGGCCCGCATGCGCGCCGAAGATCGCCATCAACAGATCGCTGCGGCCCGCGCCCATCAGCCCCGCCACGCCGAGCACTTCGCCGCCGCGCACCGCGAAACTAACTCGGTCGACCAACTTCTTGCCGGCCACGTTCGGGTCTTCGACCGTCATGTTGCGCGCCTCGAAGACCACCTCGCCGTGTGCGTGGTCGGGGACTGGGAAAATGTCTCCAACCTCGCGCCCGACCATCCTCGCGATGACACGCGGCTCGTCGAGCGTGATTGTCGGCTCGGTCCCGACCGAGCGCCCGTCGCGCAGCACGGTGATGCGGTCGCTCATCCGAAAAACTTCGTCGAGCTTGTGCGAGATGTATATCATTCCGACGCCGCGCGCTTTTAGTTTGTCGAGAATCACGAACAGCGTTTCGACCTCCGCGTCGGTGAGTGCGGCGGTCGGTTCGTCGAGGACGAGAATGCGCGCCTCTTGCGAAAGGGCTTTGGCGATTTCGACGAGTTGCTGCTGGCCGATGCCGAGTTGGCCGACGGGTGTGCGCGGGTCGATCTTCAGGTGCAAATCGTCAAGGAGTTTTCGGGCGCGCGTGTAGAGTTCGTTCCAGCGCACGATGCCGAAGCGCCGCGGCTCGCGCCCAAGGAAGATGTTCTCGCCGACGGTCATCTCTTTGACGAGCGAGAGTTCCTGAAAAATGACCGCGATGCCGGCGGACTCCGCGTCGCGCACGCCACTGAAACGCCGCTCCGCGCCTTCGATCAGAATCTGCCCGCCGTACTGCGGATGCGGATAGACGCCGCCGAGTATTTTCATCAACGTCGATTTACCCGCGCCGTTTTCGCCGACCAACGCGTGGAATTCACCCGCGAACAGGTCGAACGTCACGCCGTCAAGCGCACGCACGCCGGGAAAACTCTTCGTGATGTCACGCATCTCCAGAATAGTCGGGAGTCGGGAGTCGGGAGTCGGGAGTCGGGAGACTGTCTTCTGTGATTCAGAGTTTGTAATGTGAGAATTCATAACTTTGAGGCTCGAAGATGTTGCGCAAGCACGAGGGTCATGCGCGAAATCTCGTCGAGTAAACTGCCCAATTTGGTGAACGAAGTTTGGTTTATGTAGTGTAAGTCGAGGGCGACGTATAAATGAGACTAAACTTCGGAGACTGAGCCGTGGGCAATATTCAGAAAGTTCGCAAACTCTTTGTCGGAATGTCTTCCGAACCCCTCGGCAATGTTCGCCATAATGGACACACTGGCGCGACGTACTTGGTCGTGCAAACCGTAATCTTTGGCGAACCCGCCTTCCGCCGTGATCTCATAAATTATCCGGGTCGCCTGCCGCGCTTTCTGCCACGCCTGAATATCTTCGAAGCTCTTAAGCGTCGCCATCTCTGACCCCTGACCTTCAATTTCCAACTGTCATGCTTTAACTCCCGACCTTTGCCCTCGGCTTTTGACTTCCGGTCTTTGACTCCAGACTCCAGACTTCAGACTCCCGACTCATTATTTAGGCCACTTGTCGCGTGGCACATTTTTATAGACGTCCTCCGTCTTCCAGAAGCCGTCTTTGATGACGGTCGTGGCCATGTTGTTGGCGTCGACTGAGATGGGTTCTTCCAGAATCGCCGGCACGTCGATCTTGCCGTTGTTGACGGTCGTTGAGGTGGCGGGTTTTTCACCGCGCGCCAGTTTGACGGCGTTCTCGACGGCGCTGTAGGCAAGCGGCTTGATCGGCTTGTAGATCGTCATCGACTGCCGGCCTTCGACGACACGCTGGCACGCCGCGAGGTCGGCGTCTTGTCCGGTGACCACCACCTTGCCGACGAGCCGCTGCGATTCGAGCGCCTGAATTGCGCCGCCTGCCGTGCCGTCGTTCGAGGAGACGATTGCCTGCACATTGTTGGAGTTTTGGGTCAGCGCGTTCTCGGTGTGTTTGAGGGCTTCGACCGGCAACCAGTCGCGCGCCATTGGGTCAGCGACAATCTTGATGTCACCACGCGCGACGGCCGGGTCTAAAATTCTTTTCTGCCCCACCCTCAACAGCAGCGCGTTATTGTCAGTCGGCGCGCCGCCGATCAAAACGTAATTCCCCTTCGGCACTTTGTCGAGCGCATACTGCGCCTGCATCTCGCCGATCTTCTCGACCTGATGCGAGACGTACAAATCAACGTCGCTGTTCTTAATCAAACGGTCATAGCTAATTACCGGGACGCCTGCGGCTTTTGCTTTGTTCACGATTGAGGCGGCGATTTCACCGTTATGTGGCACGACGACCAGCACATCGATGCCGCGCGTCAGAAGGTTGTCGGCCTGATTGACTTGCTGAGAGTCGTCGCCGTTCGCCACTTCGGTGAAGACCTGCGCGCCGAGTTCTTTCGCGTGCGCCTCGAACAACTCTTTATCGCGCTGCCAACGCTCTTCTTTCAGCGTGTCCATCGAGAAGCCGATCCTCACCGGCCCGGTTTTGTTCGCGCCGCCGCCGGTGCCTGCGCCCTGCTCAGTCGGCGGCGCGGTGACACACCCGGCGGCCACCACCAATGTCGTCAACACCCATCCCGCGATCAGTCTGTTTGCATATCGCATCAATTATGCTCCATTCATTTGATGAATCGTTTCAACTGCTTCTCGCGCGACGAACATGCGCGATAAATCTGGCAACATCAATTGTTGTTGCGCCTCGCGGCGTCGCCCGGTCGGGGTTGAATACCTCCGACAGGTTCAAACCTTCCCAAAGCTTCCGTGGCGTCAATCCTTAGGTGTGCTTGCTGTATGTTATGGATTAACGAAGATAGACTGTTTTATCGAGGCCACAGCTTACCAAAGCCACAACGACAATTTCCATTGAAAATTTCATCTGTTCAGTGTTATTTGTTGTCTCCAGGAACGAATAGCAATTATTCAAGAATCAACCGCCCCGTGTCTCCCCCAATTTGTTATAAACTTTGGTGACCACGTTTGCCCTCCAATGATTTGAATCTTTTGACTCTTCGCGTGCTATCCGTAAATTCACCGAAGGGTTCGCTGTTAACGTGCGGAAAGTTCTAACACGAAAGGTTTACGATGCGACACATAATTTTCAATTCTCTTCGCGCGGTTGTCTGCGGCATGCTTGTGCTTCTTGCCGCCGCCAACGCGAGCGCGCAATTCAACGCCAGCGTGCAAGGTTCAGTGACGGATCCGGCAGGTGCGGTGGTTCCCGGCGCAACCGTTACATTAACCAATCCAGAGACAGGCAAGTCACAGCAAGTCACCAGCAGCGATGAGGGATTTTATCGCTTCTCTCAGCTTGCGCCGGGCACTTACACGCTCAGCGCTGAGAAAGAGGGCTTCAAGAAACAGTTACTGGAAAGCGTGGCGGTCACTGCCGAACAGACGCAGGGCGTTGACCTGATTTTGACAACCGGTGAGGTTTCGGAAACGGTCACGGTGACGGACACTGCACAGGGACTTGAAACCGAGAGTGGCAATATCAGAGGCGTGATTACCACTGAAGAGGTGCGGCAACTGCCGCAGGTCGGGCGCAATCCGTATGAACTGGCGCGCACCGCGCCCGGCGTCTTTGGCGATACGGCGCGCGGCGGCGCTGGTAACTCGGCGCAGTTTATTCCGGGTGTCGAGCAGGTCGGCGGCGGGTCAAACACAGGCGTCTTCCAAACTGAAAACCAAACGCAAATCACCGCCAACGGTCAGCGCGTGTCAAGTAACAACTATCAGATTGATGGCGTTAGTGTGAACAGTCTCGGCTTAGGCGGCGCGGCAGTCGTCACTCCGAATCAGGAATCCGTCAAAGAAGTTGCCATCGTCACCAGCAGTTACTCGGCAGAAGATGGACGCAATACCGGCGCACAAGTCAAAGTCGTATCGCAAAACGGCACCAACGAGTTTCACGGTAGCGCCGTCGTCAACTACGCTTCACCGAAATTGAATTCGTTCAATAAATACTTTGGCCCGACTACGGGGTTAGCCTCTACACCCGCCTTGTTAAATTGCCAACGAGGAGTCAGGGTTTTCGCCAGCCGCTGCCCGGAGATCGTCAATCAGTACGAACGGAAGTTTGCTGGTAGCATCGGCGGCCCAGTTTACCTGCCTCGCTTTGGCGAGGGCGGTCCCGCTTACTTTAGCGGCAAGAATCGCCTCTTTTTCTTTTTCTCAACTGAGGCGTTGCGTCGCAGTAATTCCCGAGTTAGCAACATTTTCATTGAGACTCCTGAGTTCCGCGACTACGTGCAGCGGGTGCGCCCCGGCAGCTTCGCCGCGCAACTCTTCAATAACTCCGCTACTGCTCCGCGCGTGCTCGGCACCGGATTGCCGAGCGGCGGCCCTGCCGGACCCAACAGAGCTGTCACCGGACAAGCAGGCTTGAGTTTTGATATCGGCTCGCTGAACGTTCCGCGATCTCAGAACGTCACGACAACAACATTCGACGGCATCCCGGACGTAACACTGGCGAGCGTTGCAGTTCCAGACAGCACGCGCGGCAATCAATACAACACGCGCTTCGACTTTAATCACGGTACTTCAGATCAATTTGCCGTCAGTACCTACTTTACAAAGCTCAGCAACTTTGCCGGAGCCGGGAACGGACGACCCTTTGAAGACCTGACGTTCGAGCCGTTCAACTCCGCCGCTACATTCACTTATCTACGCACCATCTCGTCAACTGTGCTCAACGAAGCGCGCTTTAATTTCACGCGCTTTAACGCCAATGAAATTGATGCGCTCGGTGTTGGCGATCTCTCTATTCCACGCTTGCAGGTCCAAGGCTTTGGATTAGGTTTCACGTTCGGCGACCCCCCAAGCTTCGGTATTGGTCGGGGCACACCGAACGACCGCACGCAAAACACCTATGAACTGCGCGACACAGTTACTCTTGTGCGTGGCAATCAAGCCATCAAAATTGGTGGCGAAGCGCGATTCGAGCAGAATAACAACAATGAGATTTCAGGCGCGCGGCCTGAGTTCGTCTTCACCAGCTTGCTTAATTTTGCTAATGATCGCGTCTTCTTCCAGAACATAGACGTTGATCCGCGCACGGGCGGCGCGGCGAACGGGCAACGCTATTTCCGCTCGAACACTTACGGTCTCTTCGTGCAGGATGACTTCAAGTTTCGCCCGAACCTGACGCTCAATCTCGGCGTGCGCTATGAATATCAATCGCCGCTGACTGAAAAAGAAGGTCGGCTCAACAACTACCAATACGGTCCGAACGGCGTCGTTGATGGACGCGTTGTTGCTGTCGACCGTCTCTACGATCCTGACCGCAACAACTTCGCGCCGCGTCTCGGCTTCGCTTACTCGCCAAACTTTGGTGAATCATTCGGCGGTCTGCTCAACGAGAATCGCGCCGTCTTTCGCGGCGGTTTCGGAATCTCTTACGACCGTATTTTCCAAAATCAACTTGCCAATGTACGCGGTAATCCGCCGTTCTTCGCACGCGTGGGTCTCTTCAATCCCAGCGAAACCGATAATGGTCCAATCCTTTATTCATTTGCTCTTCCGGGCGGCAATCCGTTCCTTTATCCATTGAACCCGAATTTGCAGCGCGGTATTGACCCGCAAACAGGCGGTGTGGTTGATCCGAATCCAGCCACATTGCCTGGCGGCTTCATCCGCCGCAACATCCCCGTCGAAATCAATGGCGTGCCGCAAGAGTTGCCGAATGCTTACGTGTACAGCTACTCGCTCGAACTTCAGTACCAACTGACAAGCAAGACAGTTGCCTCCATCGGTTATCAAGGAAGCGTCGGGCACAAATTGATTCGCACGATTAACATCAATCGTCTCTCTCCGGGCGACACGTTCGACAACAATTTTGATCTCGTGCAAACACGCGATGCAAATGGCAATCCGGTTACGCCGCGTCTGACCGGCAACTTGAACTTTGGCGGCCCCAGTGTCAATGGCATCCTCTTCGCTTTGCCGGATGTCAACTCGAACTACAACGCGCTGCTCCTGCGCCTGACGCGTGACTATGCGCGCAACTTCCGCATTGAGGGCAACTATCGCTTCAGCAAGAGCATCGACACCAGTTCCTATGGTCGCGGCGCACAGCAGACCGAACCGAGCAATCAAAGTTTGGAGCGCGGCCCATCGGATTTTGACATCAAGCATAACCTCGTCATCTCCGGCCTTTACCGGGTGCCGCTCTTCAACGACGGTAAAGGTGCGCTCGGCGCGATTCTCGGCGGATTTGAACTCAACGGCATATTCTCTTACCACTCAGGATTTCCGTTCACGCCCATCGTCTTCGGCGATGTGAGCAATGATCTTAATGGCGATGGTCATCGCCCCGACCGTCCGACGCAATACTTCGGCGGCGTGATTCAAAACCCGTCGAATGAGGATTTCATCAACGGTATCTTTCCGGGCGGTGGCACTCGTTACTTCAACATTACGTCTCGCGGTCCTGCCGGTATCGGGCGTAATTCATTTCGCGGACCAAACTATCGCTCGATTGATTTCTCCATCGTCAAACAGACGCGGCTGCCTTTCCTGCGTCTCGGCGAACAGGCGAATCTCGACCTCCGCGCAAACTTATTC
>JACDEG010000776.1 GCA_013816505.1 Pyrinomonadaceae bacterium
GATGCACACCGCTCCTGTTCTTTACCGCCGCCACCGTTTCCCCGCTGAGATCATCAGCCACTGTGTCTGGCTCTACTTCCGCTTCGCTTTAAGCTTCCGCAACGTCGAAGAGATCATGGCGATGCGTGGTGTGACTCTCAGCTACGAAGCGATCCGTGAATGGTGCGGAAAGTTCGGACAAACTTACGCCAATGAACTGCGCCGCCGGCGTCCTCGTCCCGGTGACAAATGGCATCTGGATGAGATTGGGTTGCCCCCGATTTATGATCCAGTTTGAGATACAGAGTTTATAGTTTGATTTTGAGCGACAACGAACGCCGCCGGTGTTTGGTAGCCGAGCGAGCTATGTGGTCGCTCCGCGTTGTAGTACCGCCGATAGTCAGCGACTAAAACCTTAGCTTCTGTCAAAGTTGCGAAAACTTCCCGGTCAAGCAATTCATCGCGAAAGCGCGAGTTAAATGATTCCGAGTAGGCGTTTTGCCACGGCGCACCCGGTTCAATGTAGAGCGTGGCGACTCCAGACTTCTGAAGCCAGTCTTTAATGGTATTGGCGATGAACTCCGGCCCGTTGTCAGAACGGATGAAGTTTGGCGCACCGTGCTCTGTGAACAAGCGCTCAAGCACTGTTATTACATCCCGTGCCGTGAGATGACGCGCAACCTCAATATCCAAGCATTCGCGCGTAAACTCATCGACAACGGGTAACATCTTCAATCGTCTGCCGTCTTCGGTTTGATCCATCACGAAATCGTAACTCCACACATCTTGTCGGTGTACGGCTGCTCGCCGCACAACCCCGTTGTCGCTCGTGCCAAGTCGCCGTCGCTTTCGTTGTTTTTGTGCTACTTTCAGGCCTTCGAGCCTCCACAGGCGATGAATTCGTTTCCGGTTCACTCTCCAACCTTCTGTTTGCAGCAGAACCGTTATTCTTCGATAGCCAAAGCGTGGATGCCTTCGGCTAAGTTCATGCAACCGCCTCACGAGTCGCGCTTGGAAGTCGCACTTCTTCTCTCGATAGCGTTGACTGGCTCTGTTTTGCCCGATGGCGCGGCACGCTCTTCTCTCTGAAACAGCGAACTTTTCTTGCAAGTGTGTGACCGCCCGGCGTCGCTTGACCGGGCTTAGAAGTTTCCCCGCGCCACTTCCTTCAACATCTGGTTGTCGAGCGCGAGGTCGGCGACGAGCTTCTTTAGTTGCTGGTTTTCGCGCTCCAAATCTTTGAGGCGTTTGGCTTCCTCTACACGTATGCCGCCGTAGCGCTGACGCCACTTATAAAAGGTGTGTTCGCTAACAGCGATTTGCTTACACGCTTGCGCGATTGATTGCCCTTCCGCTTGCAGCCTTTCAACCTCTCGCAACTTGGCAATGATCTGTTCGGTCGTATGTTTAATTACTTTCATCTTCTGAGCCTTTCTGCTCCCGCAAGGAAGCCGGTTGAGACTCTGTATTCTAATCTGGATTAGTTAGATGGGGGCAGGCCAGTACGCCCGTGAGGCGGGCGTCGGGCACGTGCATCTGCACCAGACGCGCCATAGCTACGCGCGCATCGTCGCCGAGGAGACCGGCTCGATCACCGACACGCAGGACGCGCTCGGGCACAGGAACGCCGCGACGACCCGCGTCTACGTGCAGCGCATCGCCATCAAGCGCGACAAGCACAGCGCGTCGGTCACAGCCCGCTTGCACCGCCCCAAAAACTCCGGGTAAGCGCGTAAGAGTGACGACGGAGTTAGCGCCCACTTCATTCGTTGCTGTTTCTCAAAGTTGACACGGCATTCGACAGCCTGCGCTCGGACCCGTGCTTCGCCGACCTCGTGCGCCGCGTCGGACTCCCGCATTAGGATAATCTCTTTTCTGTCTCAGATTACTTATGTTAATGCCAAATCTGGTGCTCGTCGCTTGTCGAACTGTAGTAAAGTCACTCGCCATCAGGGTGCAATCGTCTTTTACAATATGGCTCTTGCCGCCGGTACAAGACTGGGTCGCTACGAGATCCGCTCGCAGTTAGGCGCGGGCGGCATGGGCGAGGTTTACCTGGCCCGCGACACGACCGAGCTTGAGCGCGCCGTCGCCGTCAAGGTGCTCCCCGCCGAGTTGGCCGCAGACCCGGAGCGGATGCGCCGCTTCGTCCAGGAGGCGAAGACCGCCTCTTCTCTGAACCACCCGAACATCGTCACGATCCACGAG
>JACDEG010000334.1 GCA_013816505.1 Pyrinomonadaceae bacterium
TGAAGACATTAGAGATAAGCCACAAAATGCAAGTCGGCCCGAAAAGTCTTAAACCATTGTGAATAATGAATTTATAAATCTAAACCGAGAATCGCTGCTGATGGCGGGCGTTAGACCGCTCCTGCTAGCCAGCGAACGGGTTAACAATCTGCAACCGTCCCTCTACACTGAGACCTGAGTGCATATCTTCTGAATACAAGACTTCCGCCCCGGCTCCCAGTCCGCAAGCTGCAATCAGGCTGTCCCAATACGAAAACCCGTAACGCTCGCGCAGCCGAGATGCGTTAATTTGCTCTGCCTGGCTGATTTCCACAACCCGGTACTTGCTGTAAAACGAATCGATTATGTTACGAACACTGTCTTCATCAAAACGTGCCTTCCTAATCAGGTTGACACAAACCTCGTTGATGACCTGTGTACTGATGACCACTTCGCTGCTTCGAATGAGTGTCTTAGCAGTGGCGCTCTTGTCTTGATCTTGAAGGAAAGCATAGAGCCAGACATTCGCATCGATGAAGCTGAGCATCGGCTCAACGTCGCTCATAAACTTCCTCGCGCGACAACGGCACAAATCCTTCAACCTTAAGCGGATGTTCCAGCAGCCGGTCGATCAAGTCGTTCGCCCCAACCGCTCGCTCTGGTGCCAGAACAATCACCCGCACGTTGCCGACGATTCGGTCCTTGTATTCGGCAGGAATCTCGATGTGACCATTTTCGGGTCTGGCTTGAAACTCAAAAGCATTCATTAGTATCCCTCCACTTACCAAACCTTATACGTCCGTGAATGATTGAAGTCAAACGTTAGCCCCGACTGTCGCTCAGAGTCCGGTCAACTCTCGGTGGGCATAGATTACGAGATTGACGCCGGGGCGCAGCGCGTACACCGTCCCTACCTTGTGATACCTCGCGCCGAGTTGTGCTTCGAGTTGCGACTGCTGCGATTCGTTGCCGATCACAATCGGCTCGGTGTAAGCCCCCAGACGACCGTGGAACCCGACATGTTTGTAATCTCGCAGATACCACGGCAGCGGCCAGTAATCAGGCGAGGCGATGGACACCGCGGTCGCTTTTCCGGTGCCGGCGCGCGCGGCTAGGCGTTCAACTTCACTGACGAGGGTCAGGAAGTCGCGCCACGTGTGGGCGTAGACGTAAGGGTATCGGTCGTCGTCATAGTGATAGAAGTTGAGGCGGACGGCTTGGTACGAACCGAGAAGGACGGCGGTGAGTGCCGGCGCGAGGGTCAGGGCGGACCACTCAGGCACGCGCTTCCGGCCCCACTCGTAGAACACACTGACGGCGTAGCCGCCGATGATCGCCAGCGGAACGATGAAGTTGATCGCCAACCACGGCGTTTTGTAGGGCACAAGCGAATATGCGGCGAGGATTCCGAAGGCCCATGCCCCGGCGAAAACCGCGAAGCGATTCCGCGCGCCAAGCACCGCCAGTGTCGCTCCCGCAGCACCCAGCAACAACGTCCCCGCTTCCTCTTGCCACAGCCATGTGACGTAGGTAAAGAATGGCTTGGTGTGATCCTTCGTTCCCGTCTGCGTCCAAATCTTGAACGTCTCCAGCGCGCCGTCGATGCCTTTGGCATATGTGAAGAACGACGAATAAAACAGGATGTTGATGAATACGAAAAGCGCGATGGCGGCGAGCCACAGAAAGAAGAAATGATCGGTGCGGCCAAACCTCTCCGGCACCGCCGCGCCGCGCGCCGCGGGATGGTCGGCAGGCCAGACCCCCTTGCCTTGATCGCTGCGCCGCGCGCCTCCGTCGAAATCTTTCCCCCAATCCCATCCGACGCGCGTCGCAACCCACTGGACACCCCACGCCACACCCCACGCGAGCGCCAGCACGCCGACCGAAATAAAAGCCGTCTCTTTCGTCGCGAACAGCAACGCCGTGGCGGCGGACGCGAGCAGTAGGTAAAGCGGCCTCCCCGTGTCGTAGTAGCGGAGCGCGGCAACGACCAGCCCCAGCGTGAAGAATACGAAGAGTGTCTCGTGGATGTAGTAGCGTGACATGTAGACCACGCCGGGCGACACAGCAACGAGCGCCGCCGCCGCGAGCGCGCCGATTGAGCCGATGCGCCGCCGCAGACACAGCGTGAGCCACACCAGGCCGAGGCCGAACAACGCCGGCACGGAACGAATCGCAAAAGTATTTAACCCCGCCAGCAGTGTGAACGGCAGCGTCAGGTAGTAGAGCGTCGGGCCGTGGTAGTTGGCCGGATCGTATTGATAGATGCCTTCCTGCATCAAGCGCTTCACAAAGAATCCGTTCACGCCCTCGTCGTGATGAAGCGGCTTGAGTTCGAGCGCGACGAAGCGCAGCACAGCGCCGACCAGCAGCACTGCGCCGCCTGCCAGTCTCCACACAGGTTCCGAGATTTGCGGAGGGCGCGCGACGTTGGCGCCGCTCGCCGCTGGCATGGCGGCGGTCGCGGCGGAGCGGCTTGATTGCACGGCGGACGCACGCTTATTGCGGCGCTGTTTGGTAGAGGCGGTAGCCACCTGCTTCTCCGACCTTTGCGTAACGTTCAAAAAAAGTTTCGTTGACCGACACCACGTCGCGCTCCAGCGGGCCGACCACGATGTAGTCGACCTGATGACCGCGCAGCAGGGCGTCGATGGCTTCTCCGTCACTCGCGCGGCCGGCGTAAATGCGCCGCACGTCGGCCTCACGGAATTTATATTCGATCCCGTGCGTCCACAGGTGACCATCATATCCCATCAGCGACCGCCGCCCGCTGAGCATCACCGGATGATTAAACGTCGGCGCGTGAAGGATGCGCGCGCGCGGCGGCGTCCGGCTTTTGACGAACTCGGCGAACTCCATCCCCGAACGGTCAAAGACCTGTAGATTAGGCGCGCGTGAGATGACCCGCCACACGTCAAGCCCACCGGCCAGCGTCAACAAAGTGAGCAGCCCGACCACTGCGACGCGCCACAACGCGCCGCCATGACGGGCGCGCCACAATCGCGCGAGCAGCAACGCGACCAACGGCACTGAAGCGACGTACCAATAGAATAATATTTTAACGTTGTCCCAAATCCAAGGTGAAAGCCTGAGCAGGTTCGGCACGATAAAGCAGAGTGTGAACGGCAGGAAGTACAGTAGCAGGCGTTTCGGCACCACCGGCGTACGCCCGCGCCACGCCAGCGCGGTGATTAACAGCGGGATGAACAAACCGGTGTTTTTCAGCCAGAACCAGACAGCGTTCTGCTCGCCGCGATCCCAGCCGAACGACCACTCGAAGAAGTTTTCGGGACGCATCGCGCTCTCGCGCGTGGCCCAGAAAAGTTGCGGCACTGAGATGACGAGCGCCAACGCGAAGAACGCCGCCCACGCGCGCCATTGTCTGATGAACAGCAGCGCCAGGCATCCACCCATTCCCATCATCACCCCGAAGCTGTGAGCATGGATCAGCGGCATCAATCCCGCGCAGACACCCGCCGCAATCATCCGCCGCATCGGCGAGACGGCGGCAACGGCACGACGCGGTGACTCCATCGAGACGCGATGCGAACCGGCCTTCTTCCGCCCTCTCTTCTTCGCACTCCCGCGCCCGGCTCGACCACCCGCTGTCGCTCCCGCGTCCGCCTGCTTGTCACTCTCCGCACGGTCTGCCGCGTCACCCTCAGTCGCATCGATGTCCGCACCATTTTCTTCAGTCGCCTGCCACCACAACGTCCAGATGATGATGGCGAGCGGGAGCCCGAAGAGCAGGCCGCGCTGTGTAATCAGGAGCGTCGTGATCGTGTTGCCCCATCGATAGATTGAGTCAGGCGTGATCGTGTAATCGTGCGGCAGTTCGACGAGCAACTCAAAGATGCCGCGCCCGCTTTCCCGCGCGTCAATGTAGAAGTACCACCAACCAAAGCCGCCGCTGAAGAGCAGCACCACCGGCGTCAATAGTGCCGCCGCACGGTCGCGTGTCAGTTTCAATACCCAGCGATGCAGCAGACCGACGAGCGCCGTGGCGAGCGCCATGTTCTGCCAGAACAACGCGCCCTGTACCGACGCCCCGGCCCGTACGAACATCGCCGCGACAAAGTCCACCATGAACGGGTACGTCAATCGTACACCCGCGAATTCAGGGTGCTCCGGCGGAAAATTTTCGCCATGCATGAACCCCGCGATGATGCCGAGGTGCAGCGGCAAATCGCCGAAGTTGTGGTTGATACCGGTGAAGATGCCGTCCGGCGTCTCGAACATCGCCCGCGCGAAGACGAACCACCACAAAGCGATGACCACTGTGTAAAAGAGCACGACCCCGACCGTGTAAGCATCGGGGTCAAGCAGCGCGCGCCGCACGTCTCGCACCGTGATGTCGATTCCGCCGAGCACCTCCGCGCGCTGCTCTCGGTTCCACAGCAGCACGAGCGACGGGGCGGCGACCAGCACAGCAGCCAGCCATAACGCCACCGGCGTCAACCCAATCAACGAAGCGATAATAAAACCGATCAGGCCGAGCGCGGCGAATCCCGTGCATGTCCCGGCGCACGTGCGCGCCGCGAGCGACGCTTCACGGTCATAGAAGTATGTGGCGAGCGTGCCGCTGATGATGGCAACCAGCGCCAGCGCTAAAGCAAAAGGCATAGGTTACCTTTGGATGAAGACCGCCCGCGAGAAACAAGTTCCTCACTTATCACCTGTTACTGTTGGAGTAAGTTAAGTGTTCAAATCCGACCGCAGATTATACGCGAACCACCTTCGTTTATGGCAAAGCACGGCGCGGCGTGCCACCTGCTGCCTGCTGGACAGTGGGCAACTCACGGTGTAAAAAGTTAACGTTGAATAAAAACTGACTCCATCTGATCGCCGTTCACGGCTCACCAATTAACTTCGAAACATTATGCTTCGCGCAGGTATCGTCGGGCTTCCCAACGTCGGCAAGTCGACTCTCTTTAACGCGCTCACCGCGCAACAGTCGGCGCTTGCCGCCAACTACCCGTTCGCCACCATCGAACCAAACGTCGGCGTCGTGCCCGTCCCTGACGAGCGACTGGAACCGCTGGCGGCGGTCGTCAAGACGCAGGTCATCATCCCCGCGACAGTCGAATTCCTGGACATCGCCGGCCTGGTGCGCGGCGCGTCGCAGGGCGAAGGACTCGGCAACCAATTTCTTGCCAACATTCGCGAGACGGACGCAGTAGTGCAGGTCGTGCGCTGCTTCGAGGACGATTTGGTGATTCATGTCGAAGGCTCGGTTGATCCACGCCGCGACATTGAGACGATTCAGATCGAACTGGCGCTGGCCGACCTCGCCTCGGTCGAGCGCCGCCGCGAGCGCGCACAGAAGACCGCGAAGAGCGGCGACAAAACGGCGCTCGCCGAGATTGATGTGATCGACAAGCTGATGACCGCGCTCGCTGACGGCAAGCCGGCGCGCACCGTGCCACTCACCGACGACGAACGCGCCACCGCTCGCCCGCTCTTTCTGCTGACGATGAAGCCGACCGTCTACACCGCCAACGTCGACGAAGCCACGCTCGCCGACCCGGACGCGCACCCGCACGTGCGGACGGTTCGTGAAATCGCCGCGAGCGAGTCGGCGGCGTGCGTCGTCATCTGCGCGCAGATCGAGGCCGAGTTGGTCGCGCTCGCGCCCGACGAACGGCTCGGCTATCTGCAATCACTCGGCGTCAACGGGAGCGGCGTGGATGATCTCATCAAGAGCGCGTACCGGCTGCTTGGGCTGATGTCGTTTCTCACGGCGGGCGAAAAAGAGGTGCGGGCGTGGACGATCCCACAAGGTACGCGCGCTCCACAGGCGGCGGGGACCATCCACTCCGACATCGAGCGCGGCTTCATTCGTGCCGAAGTAGTCGGTTACGACGACCTGACGCGCGCCGGTTCTTACGCGACAGCGCGCGAGCAGGGCCTGCTGCGTCTCGAAGGCAAAGAGTACGTGATGCAGGAAGGCGACGTAGTGCATTTCCGCTTCAACGTGTGAGACTCGACTCCGGCCAGGACGCCGCGGATCGTCGGGCGAACTCTGTCATTAAAAGTTCGTTCATCAAAAGTTTACGCGCCGGCTCATCTCAACTTGAGATGAGCCGGCGCGTAAACTTTTCTGCCCCGGCTAAATGTTTAGGCGGTGGCAGCAAGCCCCGCCGGTGATGATTGCTTTAACCAAGAAGCGCGTGTCGCAAAGAGTCCATCTTTGCTCACCGCAGGACGGCGCGGATGCCGACCAGAATCAGGTAGCCGACGGCGACGATAACCGCCAGTTTGATCAGCATCACGGCGATTTGAATGATCGCGCCGACTCCGCTTAAGACGACCCCGGCGGCGGTCATCACCAGTGGGATGCCGACTACTAACACGAATAGACCGAGAAGAATCATTCCAACAATCCGCATCACGTCTTTCACGTTCTTCATAATTTCACCTCATTATTATTCGTCGCGCTTTTGATTGACGAACTGTGTTGTCCGGCAGCGCCCGACTTCATATACGCAGAATTTTCGGACGTCGTTCCGTCAAGCTGCCGGCCCCGATTCCTGCCCCGTGACGTTTCCTAATTTCTAATTAAATTATGCTAAGCTCGTTTCTCGAATCCTAACCTTGATTGAGATTTTAACCCGGCGCGCGGTGACCGACAACCCGTTCGCGCCGCGCGTTTGAAGGGGACGCGAAGCCCGCATCAATCAGCGATGTCATTCCGCACGACCGATAGACTTTTCAGCGAGCCGGAGGATGAGCAGCCGATACCGGTCGGCGCGCCGCTGGCCGAAAGGATGCGTCCGCGCACGCTCGACGAGTTCGCCGGGCAGAGGCACCTGATCGGTGAAGGCCGCGTGCTGCGCCGCTTGATCGACGGCGAGGGCGCGTTGCCGTCACTGATTCTGTGGGGCGGACCGGGCACCGGCAAAACGACGCTCGCGCGTCTGCTCGCCCAAAAGAGCGCCGCCCATTTCGTTCCGCTCTCAGCCGTGTTCTCCGGGGTGCGCGAGGTGCGGGTCGCGATTAGCGCGGGCCGCG
>JACDEG010000335.1 GCA_013816505.1 Pyrinomonadaceae bacterium
GTAGCCCTTCTTCGACAGCTCAGCTTTGGGGCCGCAGGGCAAGCTTGACATATCGACATCGAGCAACTGCAGAGTGGTGTGGTAATCATGCTTCGCAGCCTGGCTCTGCTGCTGGAAGATGGTGGCGACGACCTGCTTCATCTGGATAACGTTCTCTGGCGTGCAAGCGTCGAGTGTATCCTGGATGACTGAATACTCGGCGCAAGCCGTGCGGCCGAAGGCGCGCTGGAGAGCTTCGTCGCTGCGCAGGCGGGTCGTAGTCTCGTTGAGGCCGCGAGCTCCTGCGAGAATCGTGATGAAGGCATCGTAAAGTTTTTCCGCCGGAGTGAATTTGACCTTCTTCTGCGGTACTTTAACCGCCTGAGTGATGCTCTCGATGAGTTTCAACTCCCGCAGCTTAAGACCGATGGCGGCTAAAGAAGCGCGTGGTGAAAAGTGAGTTGTTGATGTTGTGGTGTGCTCCTGCATAGTGCTCCTCCTGAACGACTGACTAAAGGAAAAGGGAATGGTTGAGGAAGGATAACGGGCAGAGACGAGCGGCTAAAATAAATCTTGCCAGCGGCGGCAAGAAACTATAGGTTTCGGCCAAGCACAGTTGATAGGCAAAAAGGGAGAAAATGCGGGAGTTTGGGCGGACATTTTCTATAGGTTTTTTGGCCAGGAGAATCAAGAGAATTTGATGGATGCACTCGCCGGAGCGAAGGCGAAGGCGCAGTGGCGCGAGTGGGGGGGGTTCTGGCCGGCTCCACCTCTACGGCCGGCTCTGGCGCACGCTCTCGGATCGGCTCGGGCGATCCGAGAGCACACGGGCGATGATCGAACTGCTGAAGCAAGGTCGCCGCGATGGCTACGGCCGTCCGACGCGGGCGATCGAGGATGCCCTCGCTTGCGGATGCACGGATCCTGCGGCCGTGAAGTACTTGATGCGGGCGGCACAACTGGAACGGCCTCGCGCCGAACCGGTCGACGTCGGCGAGCTGGCGCGCTTCGTCTGCCCGCAGCCGGAGATGAGCGCGTACGACGAGCTACTGGAATGGAGGGTGAGATGAACCGGCCGACGCGACCCTCCGCCACGCGAAGCATCGCGCGTCCGGATCTCTCAGGTTGTCTTACGCAACTACCGCCGAGGCGATGCAGTTGCCAAGGTCAAGGAGACACTCGACTTGGCTCCCTGGCGTATCGCTTCATGATTTAGGCACACGCTTCACTTAATTGCTATTCCGTGAGGGCGGGCAGGGCCGGTCTCAAAGGCGGTGTTGAAGTCCAGGTTGAACCGGGAATCTATCTCCAGCCTCCTCCGTTGGACTCGCAGAACGTGGACCTTATGGTCGCCCTCGAAATGGATCTTGCCGAAATCATCCTCGTTGAGGAAGTAGTCAGTCACGATAAGCCGCTTGTTGTCTTCTCTGAGTTCGATATCGTGCGGCTGCGAGCCAGGCCCGAGAGTGACCACGTCCAGGACGAACGGGTGGTCCGGGTCGGAGATGTCGAGCATAACAATCTGGCCGGTGTTCAATAAGGGAAAGATCAGCCGCGTCCCGTCGCTTGTAACCGCGAGGACCTGCGGCATCGACATCTCAGCGCCTGTGACAGTGGCGGCATCGAAGACCGGCTTGTATGTTCCCGCCTGCGTATCGACGAGGTAGAGGAGGCTGTCGAACATGCCGGCGGTGATAGCGCGCTTCTTCGGATCGCCAGGAATCAGCTTCACATCCATGGTGCCGATGGCGGAAGGGATGGTAACAGTCCGGACGATCGTTCGGGCTTCTAAATCCCAGACCCTTATCGAGCCGCGAAGCTCAGGGCCAGGGAAACCATTGATCGTGCTGATGGGATTGATGAAATCGCTGGTAACCAGGAGATTGATCTCCGGGCGCGCGGATATGCCGTGCGGATTGAATCCGTCGACCGGCGGGCTGTCCGGCCACTCATGAATGAGGTTGAGGTCCTTGTCGAATTCGGCGATGCGCCCCGGCGCGCCTCCCGTGTTGGAACCCATCTGGGTGACGAGGAATCCGCCAGAGGCGAGCGGCAGAAAGTCATCCGTGATAGCCGAGAGCGGAGCTGATGCCGACTTGAGGTACGTTGGATTCCGAGCGTCGGAGACGTCGAAGAAGAATACTCCATCTTGTCCCTTCAAGAGGCTCAAGAGGCCGCCGCAAGCGAGCACGCGACCGTCGGCGGAAAGGTGCATATGGTGCGCCTCATTACCTGACGTGGGCACGGACACGGTTCTAATCACCTTGCCATAGGTTTTCGAGCTTTCATCAAAGTCGATCACCGCGACGAAATCCGGTACGATACGGGCCTGATCCCCAGCCCATATGTAGAGTGTCGATCCCTTCTTTGATTCGTGGTTATTCTTATCTTCATCATTATCTTTGTCTTTATCTTTAGCTTCCACGCTCAGCACAAGGCCTTGCTTGCTGCCGAGATGTCCGCCTTGGAAGGCTAGTCCGAAGAAAAGTAGGCTCATAAAAATGAGCCCGAAGGGGATCAGGTTGATACATCGCCTCATGGGTGCATTCCTTTTACGAGTGATACGGAAGTAGTAGAGAAAGGGTGGGTCAGCAGGAGAAAGTGTGGGCAGACTCTTGAAGACCAACCTGAAAGTTGTCGCGTGGTGCGAGACTGTATGCTAAATGCAGAAGGCGGTCAAAGATCACGCCTCATCAGAAGAAGGTTAACTGTACAGAATGCGGGCAACGTTCACGTAATTCGGGCGAAAATTGGGTTCTGTCTTAAAGTTCGCCCGAATTAGGAATCACGAAAGCTTCACACTCAAACAGACCCAACGAGCCGATCTCTGGCATGAATGTTTTCATTTCACTGGCTTTATTGTAGGAGGGGCTACTACGCTGGCCGTTTCACAAAAGTGTCAAACCACAAGCAAGTTGAAAAAGCGGACACCACCCGAAGCTGTTGAGCCGCTCACTTCCCCTTCTCGATCTCCGTTGCCCGGCCGTTCTCGTTGATGTACATGTGGGTTACCTGCCCCTTCGCGTTCCGCACAAAGGTGACCCTCACCGGAATATTCGGGATGAAGAAGCTGGTGTCTGACATAGGTGTGAGCGGGAACTTGTTCTGCCCAGCCGTAGCAACCAGGTTTTCACCTTCTCTGGAAACGGTGAGATCGCCGTACTTGCCGACGTACGCTTCAAGGACTGTCGCGTCCACTTTAACTGCCACGGGCGGCTTCATCACCGGAGCGGTGGGATTGAATTGATCGCCAACGAGCTGCCAGCGCCCGCCTCTCCTCACCCAGACGTGGGTGAAACTTCCTCGAAACCTGGGCTCCTGTTCTTGCCCTTTAACGACAGGGACCGGAGTGACCCGCCCGCTGACGATGGCGACATCGCCGAGGACGCGCACCATCATTTCATCTTTCTCACGCTTTTCGCTGACATCTGGCGGGAGAGGAGTGAATAAGGTGAGGAACTGCTCTCTATTTCTTCCCCGGCCTTGGTCAGTGTCGGAGAAGTTGAAGTAGTCCTCGGCAGCGATCCGAGACAGTATCGCTTTATCTCTCTTAGCGATTGCATCTTCCCATTCATTCTCCAGCCGTAGAATCTCTTGTTCATCCTTACCCTGTGAACTGATCGTCTGGCCGGCCGTTTGGCTAGGCGATGCGCCGGTGCTTGGGTTGGGCTTATTGCCTATTGTTTGCCCCTGGCTTTGCTGCTCATTTGCGGTTTGGCCAAAGACGGGGAGGTATAATGCAAGTACAAAAAGAGTGACAGCAAGAGTTCTCCTCATTTCTCATCTCCTCATGGTGGTGAAGGCGCCGGCGGTGGAGCGTGCAGCGCGAGGACTGTAAGGGAGGCTGAAGCTGCAGAGAGCACTTACTACAGCCGGTGAAGAATTCGAGGGCAGGATGATGCCCTCAGCTCTAAGATGGCGTCAACGTTTAACTGTACAGAAAGCGGTCAACCTTCACCTAATTCTGGCGAAAATTGGGTCTGTTGTTTGTGGCTGATGAGATACCGCTGCGATTTGGCTCTGGCTTCATCGCAGCGCGGAGCGTTCGCTTCGTTTCGATGCCTCTGCATCTTTGAGCATTTGAACGACACCTTTACGACGATGCTTTTTGGCATAGGCTAACGCAGTCATACCGAAAGGGTCTTGGGGAGACGTGTCTGCACCCGCTTGCAGGAGCAATTCAACCATAGCCTCTGAATCTTCTTCAGACCGCCCATGCCATGCGGCAGCAACCAAAGGCGTCATCTTCATTCCCCCTACCAAATTCACATCCGCTCCAAGAAGAATGAGTTCTTTCACAGCTTCAGACGCGCCTTTACGAGCAGACAAAGTCAATGCGGTTTCACCCTTGGGACTGGATGCTTGAGCATTTACATCTGCCCCAGCTTTTACCAACATTCGCATTGCGTTCGGATGGGCAGGACCTAGCGCTGCATGATGTAAGGCAGTCCATCCGTCTTTGTCTCTCGCGTGTATATCAGCCCCTCTCGAAAGAAAGTCGGAGATTTTCCCAATCTCCCCCCAGCCAGCTACAAACATCAAAGGCGTCACACCTTCTGCGAGCATTTCAGGAGTCATGGGAAGATGCAGAAGTCCGCTCGTCTCATCAATCGAGATTTCTTTTCGTACTTCCGTCACCTTGCTCCTCGGCTCCGCGACATCGCTGCAAGACTGCAAGCAGATAAACAGAATGAGCAGAGTCAAAGCATGTAAACGAGAAACACTACAATTTTGCGCCATAGGAGAATCCTTTCCGACTTTTACCGCCACCGTCCGGAGCGTCTTATATCACACGCGAACAAGCGTCGCGGATGATAAGCACCATTGCGTTAGTAATCACTCAACAACGATCAGCGGCAGCTCTAATCTCTCCAGCGCATAGCGAAGATTTGGACACTCGACAGTCCTTCCCTGCTGCGCATATTGATGCGCTTCGGTGGTCGGCACTCTGCGCCACCCGCGCCCGTCCCACACGGCAGTGACTTCTCCGCAACCCGCGCATAGTCCGCACAACGGTGGACACTGTTGGGTGTTCATCGCTTCTTCACGTCAGCAGCTTGATCGTCTCCCTTCATCCGTCTTCGGCTTGACCTTCGCGCGCAGCCTCAATCAGGCGTGCGAGCCCCTCCTGCGATGACCTGCGGAGGTTGGTAAATCTCATGCCGAAGCCTAAGTCCTGTCGCTGGTGGACTACTTCACCGTGCAGCGACAGCCCCCGATCCGACGACGATTCAATTACAAAGGAAATGCGTTGGCCGACTGGCACAGGTGCCTCCAAATCGAGGTAGTACCCGTCCAGGCTTAAGTTGCTGTGGCGCGTGGTTATATACCTCTGATGTGTTTAGCCATCGCACCTTGAGAGGCAGTTGTGCGCGCTGATGCTTTCTTTGGTCGATATTCGTCATGGCTGCATTGTTAAGTTTCTTAACGGAAGCGTCCTAATCCTCACGCTTCACCAACTCATGGATTGGCCTTCGCGGAAATAGTTGATGAGGTGTGCGAGCATTTCTTGTGACGTTGCGGGCAAGTCCTCGAACCTGATGCTGAGGCCCGCACCCGGTTGGTGGTTGACCACCTCGCCGCACAGTGGCAACCAGTTGCCCGCCGCCAGTCGAATCTCGACGCAGATGCGCCCGCCGCCCGGCACGGGCGCCGTTGTCTGGACATGGCACCCGCGCCGACTGATGTCGCCGCACCGCCCCGTATAACTGCCGGAGGCGGTTTGCCAACGCACCTCAAGGGCGAGGCGCACGCGCTCATCGCTTCTGCGGTCTTGTTCCATCATGACTGTCCGTTACAGCTTCCGCACATAGGCGTCCAGATCATCAGCCATTAACAAATCACCCGTGAGCTTGTACAGACTCACGGGTGATTCAGTCTATTGATACTGATATTGGCTCAGTCTGCTTCGCTCTGACGTGCTTGACGTCGCTTGCGCACCCTTGCGGCAACTCCTGCCAGCCCGGTGCCGAGTAGTAGCATCGTTGCCGGTTCAGGGACGGCTGTCGCACTGATGTTATCCACACCTAGCCGAGCTACGACCGGCGGCGGCGGAAAGCCTGCCGCCGGGCTGTGGAAGATTCTGATCAGGGTTGCGTTCGTCAACGCAGCATTCACGCTGCCTGTTCCGGCCGTGAGGTTACCGGGAGCTATAAGGAAGGTGATGGAAGTCCATCCGCTTCCGGCGGACAGTATCACGGGGTTCGTCGTGAAGGCTTCGTTCTGGGGCGGCCCCATCATCGGGTCTTCAAATAGCAGCCGCAGATAGAGATCGGACGCGCCCAAGTTGTTGACGTCCATCGTGATGGAGGTGACGCCCGCGGCGAGGTAGTTCCCCCGCCATTGCGGGGCACCGTTTATCACCGCCAGTCGGCTACCCGCACCGCCCCCGCCGAGGGCGGTCAGAAGCAGGTAGTTGTCGCCAACACCGGCGGGGCCACCGCTCGGAACAAAGGGGTATTGTATTAACAGGTCCGGCGCTGACGAACCATCCTTGCGTCGTGCCGTCCTCAAAGTCGTTGACTTGGAAGAGCACAGGGTCAGCGGTGGCACTGGACGGCAGCATCAAAAACCACATTGCCACAACCATAAGGGTAAACAATCGCGTGAAGTTCATCTGGGGCCTCCTACAGTCTGTATTAGGTTCGAGGTGCGAGACGATATGCGAAGTGCAACGCCGCGTCAATAGTCACCCGGCAGAGTTCACAACTTCCGCACGTAAGCATCCAAATCGTCCTGCTTGATTAATCAACCTTTTCCACTTTCACACGCCTCCACACCGAGTACGGCGCGGTAACGTCTTGACTGTTAATCTCAAGACACACGAATCCCAAAGCAGGACAGGCGGGCCGGAAGTTCGCATCCCCTTTACTCATCCCCCGAAAAGTAAAGAGAAACCTTCCTGCCCGCCTGTCCTGCTATTGCTACCGGCAGCATACTCCTAAAAGCGTTATGCATTCCACCAAAGCCAAAGAGGCCAGCCCGAAAGCCAGCCTCTTAGCTTTTTAT
>JACDEG010000336.1 GCA_013816505.1 Pyrinomonadaceae bacterium
CAGGGCTTTCGCCAACTTCAGGTGGTCACGCGTGGTGAAGCCGAGTTCACGCGGGCTGAGTGCTTTTCTCATGCTCAGAAAATATCAAAGAACTATTCTTGACAAAACTTTTGGCTACTCACTTAGCATCTCTCATCTAACATCTACTTCATTCATATCGACAAACTTTTGCTCAGTTATTTAACTACCGACCGCCACCGCGCCGCTGGCAATCCTCATCGGGGCGAGTATAATTGTCAGCGATCCCATTGAAGTCATCTGAAGTTGGATCAGGCACGATACACAATCGCGGCGGCGGATACCTCTTTAGGTAGAAGGGTTGGGCGAGGCCTGTTTCAGACATTCGATCTTTGCTGTTGAAAGGTTCGAGTTACTGAGTTGAAATGTTCGGGAGGACACATGTCGAGATACCGTGATGACGTGGATGATTATTACGGGAGCGGCGGTCGGCCCGTGCGGCGCGAAGAGAGCCCCTACGACGACCGCAGCGAATCGCGACGCGGCGATTATTACGGTCGGTCGGTTGGCCCTCCGCGCGGCGGCGACGATGATTACGGTCGCGCCCGCCCCGGCGAACGCCTTGATAACCCATCTGAGGGCGGGCGCGGCGAGCGTGTCTACGATGTCTATGCGCGTAGTGGCGGAGGCGTCGGTGATCGCTACCGCGGCGAGCGCGGGGACTATGGCCCCCCTCCCGAACGGGTTTACAGCCAGACTGCCTACGGCCAGACTTACGCGCGCGGTGGACGGCGCGGCGCTTCGCGTTCGCACGTGCGTTGCCGCGACATCATGACGCGCGATGTGACGGTGGCGACCCGCGACGCGACGATTACCGAAGTCGCGGCGATGATGCGCGACGAAGACACCGGCGTGATCCCAGTCGTGGATCGGGCGGATACGGCCACGCCATCTGTTGACGCGGGCGGGCGGGAGTCGCGGCGCGCGAAGAACGGTTACGCCGGCAACGGCAAACTCGTCGGCTTAATCACCGACCGCGACATCGTGGTGCGCGCCATCGCCGAAGGGTTGGACACGCACACGACGCGCGCCGAAGAGATCATGACGACCGACATCCATACCGCCCAACCGAACGACCGCGTGATCGACGTGATCCGCAAGATGGGCGACAAACAGGTGCGGCGCATCCCTGTCGTCGACCGCGACGGCAGCCTGCGCGGCATCATCTCGATGGCCGATGTCGCGCTCGAAACCGAAGAGGATCGCGAACTAGCCGACGCCCTCGAAGAGATTTCCAGCGGCTCGTCCTTCTGGAGCAAAGTTTTCGGATGACCCAAAGCGGTGACAGGTAACAGCTGACGGGTGACAAGACAAAACTTGTCCTTGCCTGTCACCTGTCACCTGTCACCCGGCACTGTTCTTTATGGCCAAATCAATTGATCGTTATTTTCGTTTGATGCCGATGGGTCGCGCGGGGCGTCCGGCGGCGGGCGGCGGGCGGCTGTGGTATCCGTCAGCGGATGTCTACCGGACACACGACGGGTGGGTCGTCAAGCTCGAATTGGCGGGGGTGCGCCCCGACGAGATCGAGGTCCGCGTCGAGCGCGCGACGCTACGCGTCACGGGTTGCCGCCACGATACCTTCTATACAGAAAGCATCTCTTACCACCAACTCGAAATCACCTATAGCCGGTTTGAAAAGATCATCGACTTCCCGTGCCCGATTGAAGGCGCGAGCGTCGCGACCGATTACCGCGACGGGTTATTGATTTTGCACCTGCGCAGCCCGGCGGCCTGTGGCGAAAACATCGCGCCTGGGCGAGAGGGTTAACGCACGCCGGTACTCCACTCAGGGGAATTTTATTAAAGTCATGGCTGAAGAGACTCGTCATACAAACCAAGATACAGACCAAGCTGAAACTTCCGGAGCGTCGTCGCAGGCGCTCAACCAACAACCAGCGCCGCCGCCGCCCGCCGCACCCGACGACCGCCAACCCGCGGAGCGGCGCGATGCACACGACGTGTTCGACATCGCGGTGTTGCCGCTGCAGAGCACGACACTCTTCCCCGGCACGGTCGTGCCGCTGGCCGCCGGGCGTCCGCGCTCAATCGCCGCGGTCGAGGCGGCGCTGGCGACAAGCGAAAAACTGATTGCGTGCGTCAGCGTCCGCGAAGGGCGCGGCGGCGAGGTCGAAGCGACGCCGCCAGACGACCTTTACCAAATCGGCACGCTGGTGTCGATCAAGCGCATGATGCGTGCGCCCGACGCGATTCAGTTGATCGTGCTCGGCACCGAGCGCGTGCGCGTCGTGGGATGGTCGCAGACCGATCCGTTCCTACGCGCGCGCGTGCAGGTCATGGCGCCGCCACGCACCATCGATGCGCAGCAGGTCGAAGCGCTGTGGCGCAACATGCAGTCGCTGATTCAGCAGGCGCTGGCGCTGTTGCCGCAGGTGCCGCAGGAGATTCGCGCGTCGGTGCTCGGCGCGACCGACCCCGTCCAGCTTGCATACTTTCTCGGCTCGGTGCTGAACCTCGGCCTTGAACAGGAGCAGGCGATGCTCGAAGCGGAGACGGTCGACGAATTGCTTCAAATCGCTTACGCGCGGCTGGCGCGCGAGCTTGAGATCATGGAGATTCGCTCGAAGATTGCGAACGAAGCGCAGTCCGAAATGAGCAAGGCGCAACGCGACTATATTCTGCGCGAGCAGATGAAGGCGATTCAGAAGGAACTCGGTGACGACGAGGGCGGCGAGCGCGCCGAGGCCGAGATGATGCGCGAGCGTCTGGATCAGGCAGATTTGCCCGAAGAGGTACGCAAAGAGGCCGAGCGCGAGTTGAAGCGGATGGAGCGCCTGCCCGCCGCCGCGCCCGACTATCACGTGATCCGCACGTATTTGGAATACGTGCTCGAACTGCCGTGGAAGAAGTCGTCCGAGGACAAGCTCGACCTCGCGGAAGCGCGCCGCATCCTCGACGAAGATCATTACGGCCTTGAGGACATCAAGGAGCGCATCCTCGAATTCCTCGCGGTGATCAAGCTCCGGCCCACGTCAAAGAGTCCGATCCTCTGTTTCGCCGGCCCGCCGGGCGTCGGCAAGACGAGTCTGGGTCGCTCGATAGCGCGCGCTCTCGGTCGCGAGTTCGAGCGCATCTCTCTGGGCGGCATGCGCGACGAGGCGGAGTTGCGCGGCCACCGCCGCACATACATCGGCTCGATGCCCGGAAGAATCATTCAATCGCTCAGGCGCGCAGGCGTCAACAATCCGGTGATGATGCTCGACGAGATTGATAAGCTCGGCGCGGACTATCGTGGCGACCCGGCGTCGGCGCTGCTGGAGGTTCTCGACCCGCAGCAGAACAACACGTTCCGCGATCACTACCTCGACCTGCCGTTCGATCTGTCGAATGTCTTCTTTATCGCGACGGCGAATCAGTTGGCGCCGATCCCGCCGCCTTTGCGCGACCGCATGGAGATTATCCAACTCGCCGGCTACAGCGACCAGGAGAAGTTGCACATCGCGCTTCAGTACCTGGTGCCGCGGCAAATAATTGAGAACGGTCTGCGCGAAGAGCAGTTCTCAATCACGGACGGCGCGCTGATGTTGATTGCTTCGCGATACACGCGCGAAGCGGGCGTGCGCCAGTTAGAGCGCACCATCGGCAGCGTCGTCCGTAAGGCCGCGCTACAAGTCGCGCAGGGTGGAACGGACAAGGTAACGGTCGATGTCGGCGACATCAAGGGGTTGCTCGGCGCGCCGCGCTTCTATCCGGAAGAGGCGCGCAAAGAGTTGCCGGCGGGCGTCGCGACCGGAATGGCATGGACGGAGATGGGCGGCGAGATTCTGTTCATCGAAGCGACGCTGTTGCCGGGCGGGTCGGGCCTGACACTGACCGGGCAACTCGGTGAAGTGATGCAGGAGTCGGCGCGCGCCGCTCGCTCGTACCTCTGGTCGCACGCTTCCGAGTTCGACATCGACCCGGCGATGTTCAAGTCATATGGCTCGCATGTCCACGTGCCCGCCGGGGCGATTCCGAAAGACGGGCCGAGCGCCGGCGTCGCGATGACTTCCGCGCTCGCTTCGCTGATGACCGGGCGCCGCGTCCGCCCCGACACTGCGATGACCGGCGAGATCACGTTATCGGGTATGGTCTTCCCGGTCGGCGGCGTCAAGGAGAAAGTCCTGGCCGCGCACCGCGCCGGGATTCGCCGCATCGTTTTGCCGGCGCGCAACGAAGCCGATTCCGAAGACATTCCGGAAGACGTGCGTCAGCAGTTGGAGATCGTCTACGTCGGGCGCATCGGCGAAGCGCTGGACGCGACGCTTGAAAAGGTCGTCTTCTCTCCGCCCCCGCCGCCGTTTGCATTGGAGGACGGGCGCGAGCGCACGATGAGCCAGGTCGAAACCGAAGCGATGAGGCTCCGCAAAGCGTAGTCACTAAAAACGTGCTCGCTGAATTTTAGCTTCGAGCATCACCCGTCGGAGCATGATCCAAGCGCGCGGACGGTTTTCCATCCAGACGAACCGTGACGCCCACACAAGTCACCCCAGTGCAACGTTGCGAACAACGTTGTCGCCCCCAACCAGCCGCTCTGCTCACACCAGCGCGGCTGGTCGGCATTTTGCAGCGGCACGTCACGACCGCGCCCCGTCTGTAATGCAAGCCCACTCATGACCGCGTGCCAACGACGATTCGCTTTACATCAAATCCACGCCGGATTGAATACTTGCGCAGGACAAAAACCAGCGCGTGCGACGTGTGATATGCTGCCCGCCATCAGCACTTAAGTAGGAAGGCAAAAATAAAAAGGCAAAAGGCAAAAGTGAAAGCCAGTCGGAATAGATGTGAGATGTTAAATGCTGGATGTTAGTCCGGAACCTCGGCAGGTGTGCTGTCCAGCATCTGGCATACAACATCTGACATCTTGTTCATTTACCTAATAATCGATTCATGCGACGGATTATCGAGTCATCTCTGCTTGCTTCCGGCTTGATTCTGTCGGTTGCACAGACGAGCCTGGCCGATGCGGGTAGCACGGTGTCTTCAGAGCAGGCGATAGGCGGCGCGGTGGCGGCGCACGGCCTTGACCCGTTGGTGCTGGCCGCGATAGCGATGATGCTTCTCGTCGCCAAACTCGGTGGCGAGGTGTTCACTAAAATCAAACAGCCGGCGGTGCTCGGTGAACTCATCGGCGGCATCGCGGTCGGCGGCCTCTCGCTATTCGGATTGGGGGTGATCGACGTGCTGCGCGCCGACGCGATCATCGCCGCGCTCGCCGAAATCGGCGTCATCATTCTACTGTTCGAGGTCGGGCTGGAATCGAATCTCAAACAGATGGTCGAGGTCGGATGGTCGTCACTGTTGGTGGCGGCCGCCGGCGTGGTCGCGCCGTTCTTTCTCGGTTGGGGTGTCGCCGCGTATTTCATTCCCGACGAAGCGCGGCTCGGCCACATCTTCATCGGCGCGACGCTGTGCGCGACGAGCGTTGGGATTACGGCGCGCGTTCTCAGAGACCTGGGCCGGCTACAGACGCGCGAGTCGCAGATCATCCTCGGCGCGGCGGTGATCGACGACGTGATGGGTCTGTTGATTCTCGCCGTCGTTGCCGGTGCGATTCGAGCGACGGCGGTGGGCGGGAGCCTCGCGAAGACGGACGTTCTATTTATCGCGGCGAAATCCGTCGCCTTTCTGGTCGGCGCCATCTTCGTCGGGCAGTACGTTGTGCCGCACTTGTTCCGCGGCGCGGGCCGTTTGCGAAGTCGCGGCGTGGTGATCTCGTTCGCGGTGGCGTTCTGTTTTTTGATGGCGTGGGCGGCGGCAGGTGTCGGTCTGGCGCCCATCGTCGGCGCGTTCGCCGCCGGCCTCGTGCTCGACGAGGTGCATTTCGAAGTCTTTCTGCAGCGCGGCGAGCAACCGCTCGAACAATTGCTCGCGCCGGTCAGCGCGCTCTTGGTGCCGATCTTCTTCGTGCTGATGGGAATGAAAATCGATTTGCGAGTGTTCGCGCGCCTTGACGTGCTCGGCTTCGCGGCGGCGCTGACGCTGGTGGCGATCATCGGCAAACAGGTCTGCTCGCTGGCGGTCATTGAGCGCGGCGTCAACCGTCTCGCCATCGGCCTCGGCATGATTCCACGCGGCGAGGTTGGTTTGATCTTCGCCGGCATTGGCGCGACGCTGATGCTGCCGAACGCGCAAGGGTTCAGCGAGCCGGTGATCGGCGCAGCGACGTTCGGCGCGGTCGTCATCATGGTGATCGTCACCACACTCGTGACACCGCCCGCACTGAAGTGGGCACTCGCGCGCCGCGAGTCGCCGCCGACGATCATCGGCGTGCCCGCCGTCGCCACCCGCGAGACCAAGGATTAGAAGGTCGGGGATTAAAGTTCGATAGTCAAACAACCGTCGGTGTCCGGGCCGCGCTCAAACATCACCACACAGTCAATCAAGGAGGCTCAAAAGAGATGGTCAGCAGGAAAGCACAAAGCAAAGCGGGAATCTCAGAGCAGCGGCGCGGTCAGCAGATGGGCGACGAGCGCAGCCAGAAATCTCAATCTCTGAAAGAGAAGGAAGACACGCCGGCGATGAGCGGGCGGCGTCGCGCGGCGAGCAAGTTCTACGCCGATGCATCATCGCAGGCCGTGGGAAGCGACGGCGAAGCGCCGAGCGAAGTTTCGCCCTCGACCGCGGCGGCCATCCCAACCGGCGAAGCACAGGGACAGTCAGGCGGCGAAAAGGTTTTCAAGCAACGGCAAGCAAAGACGAAGCGAAAGTAAAAACGTGAGTTCGACTGACTACATTCTGGCCGCTCGCTCCGAGCGGGCTGGTCGCGTCCGTACACTTAAGCACCTGACCAAAAGTTATTCGGGATGATAGTTGAATAACAGCACCGTCCCTTTCGACTTTTACGAAAAAGGTTCTTAATGCCCCACCGCTTGCGGTGGGGATGGATGAACCATCTTGCGCGGGGGTTCGATGCCCGCGGGCAAGATAGCTGAGATTGATAGCATGGGTGCATGGTCTTTAGCA
>JACDEG010000012.1:0-15867 GCA_013816505.1 Pyrinomonadaceae bacterium
TTCGTAAAGGCGTATTCCCCTTCTTCGTTGCTCACGGTTGAGCGCGCCGCGCCGGTTTCTTCATTCGTAAGTGTGATCTCCACTCCGGGCACCAAGCTGCCCCCGCCGGACGCGTCACTAACTGCGCCGCGCAATCCGCCTTGATATGACTGCGCGAACACCGACGAACCCATCGTTAGCATCAGGCTCAGAAATATCACGATGACTGATGACAACGCCGCGCGCCGCGCACTGAACGGCGGCGACCATCTATTCAGACTGCCGGTTGACTGCATAGTTTGCTCCCTTCGAATGGCTGATTATTATTCCTTGCGTTTCACTGCTATCATCCCGGCGGTGCCGTGTGTCAACCCACCGCTGTAGCGCGGTCGGCGTCTTATCCGTGAAGGTCAGACGCGGGCAATCTAGATGAAACAAGGACGACGAAATGTCGGTAAGCAATGACATAGCGGAAACCTCTGGTCTTCAGATGACTTCAAAGTAACGCTTCAATTCCCAATCAGTGATGGCATCATGAAAGCGACGCCATTCCCATTCGCGCGTCGCCGCGAAGTGCGCGACGAACTGTTCACCAAATAACTCCTTTGGCAATTCATGTTCAGCAAACCGGCATGTCGCCTCCTGAAGGTTGCGCGGCAACCGCTCGCCGGTCGGCGATGATGTCGCGCCGACCGGCGGTTGTTCGAGACGCAGTTCGTTCTCAATGCCGTAAAAGCCTGCTGCTACGCAGGCCGCGAGCGACAGATACGGATTGACATCCGCGCCCGGCAGACGCGTTTCGACGCGCGTAGCCTTCGGTCCGGCCACTATCACGCGTAGACTCGCCGTGCGATTGTCAAAGCCCCAATCGGTGCGCACCGGCGCCCAGAAACCATCCACCAGCCTCTTGTAGCTGTTCACCGTCGGAGCAAACATTGGCGTCAGATACGGCAAGCAGTGAAGTTGACCGGCGACGTAACTATCGAACAAACGGTTCATCCCGCTGGCCGATTCCGCGTCGTAAAACAGATTCTTCTGTCCGTCTGTAAGGCTCTGATGGCAATGCGCGCTGCATCCCTGATAGCTTGCGTGCCACTTCGCCATGAACGACGGCATCACGCCGCACCGCGCTGCAATCTCCTTCACGGCGGTCTTGAACAGCGCCGCGCGATCAGCGGCTTCCATTCCGGTTGTGTAATGAATGGCAGCTTCGAGAATGCCGGGTCCGTTCTCGCTGTGTAGTCCTTCAATCGGAATCCCAAAGGCAGGTAGCTGTTCGAGCAGAGACTTCAGGTAGGTGTGGTGCTGCGCGTAGCGAATCGCCGAATAGCCGAACATGCCCGGCCAGATCGGTTGCGGCGAGTGATATTCCTTCTGTTCGAGGCTCTGCGGCGTTTCCGCGAAGTTGTACCACTCGAACTCCATCCCCGCCTGCACCTGAAAGCCCGCCCTTTCAACGCGCGCCAGCACGTGTCGCAGCAACTGACGCGGGCAGACAGCACTCGGCGTGCCGTCAGATTCGGTGAATTCGCCGAGCAGAAACGGCGTGTTGTCTTCCCAAGGAAGGCGGCGCGCAGTCGCCGGGTCGAGTTTCAGCCGGATGTCTGGATAACCGGTGTGCCAGCCCGTGTAACTCACGTTGTCATACAACTCGTCAGCGCAGTCCCAGCCGAAGACGCCGTTGCAGAAAGGCGCGCCTTCTTCCAGCGCAGATTTCAATTTTGCGCCAGTGATATACTTGCTACGCAGCACGCCATCCAGGTCAGCCGCCGCAATGCGAATGCGCCCCGCTTCACTGAATTCGCGCAGCGTCTGTTCCGTTGTCGAAGGAGAAACTGACAATTTGTTTACGCATCCTTTCGGAAGTCGCTCACGCCGAGATCGCGCGCCGTTAGATCGAGGCATTGGCGGAAGGTTCCGAGCAGTTCATCCACTTCTGTCTTCGAGATGACGAGCGGCGGCGAGGCGTACAGGCAGTCGCGCGCGGCGCGCATAATGATGCTGTTAGCAAAGCAGTGTCCGCGGACCTTGAAGGCTGCGCGAATCTCCGGCCCCCAGGTTTCGCGCGTCCGCTTGTCTTTCACGATCTCGACCGCTCCGAGCAGGCCGATGCCACGCACTTCACCGACCAGCGGATGATCGAGCAGTCCGCCCAGCTTCTGCTGAAAGTAAGGCCCGATGTCTTCGCGCACCCGTTTGACCAGATTTTCTTCTTCGATGATTTGCAAATTTCGCAAGGCAACTGCGGCAGCAACGGGATGACCGGAGTAGGTGAAGCCGTGAACGATTTCCCCGGCCTTTTCGCGCAGGACTTTGGCAATGCGTTCGTGAACGCCGACGGCGGAAATCGGCATGTAGCCGGATGACAGCCCCTTCCCCATTGTCATGAAATCCGGCTTGATGCCGAAGGTTTGAGAGCCAAACCACTGCCCCGTGCGCCCGAACCCACAGACGACTTCGTCAGCGCACAGCAGCACGTCGTACTTTTGGCAGATGCGGACGACTTCCGGCCAGTAGGTGGGCGGCGGAACCATGACGCCACCCGCGCCATAGACTGGCTCGCCAATGAATGCCGCGACCGTTTCCGGACCGAGTTCGAGAATCCGATTTTCCAGAGCGCGAGCGCACTGAATGCCGAATTCATCAGGTGTGAGATCGCCGCCGTGCTTGTACCAGTAAGGCGCGTCAACATGCGAGACGAAATTCGGCAGCGGCAGGTCCCACTGCGGATGCATATCGGTTAACCCCGATATGCTCGCCGTCGCGACCGTGACCCCATGGTAAGCGTAATGCCGCGCAATGAACATTTTCTTGCGCGGCTGCCTCATCAGGTTCCAGTAAAGCCGCACCAGCTTAATAATGCTATCGTTGGCTTCCGAACCGGAATTGCAGAAGAAAAATTGGGTTATGCCTTCCGGTGTCTGCTCAGCCAGCTTTGCCGCCAGGCGGATCGTGACTTCGGGTGAGCAGTTGAAGAACGTATTGTAGTATGGCAACTGCGACAACTGTTGCTGCGCCGCTTCGATCAACTCCTTCCGCCCGTAGCCGAGACTAACGCACCACAGCCCCGCCATTCCGTCAAGAAAGCGGTTGCCTTCGCTGTCCCAAACATACACGCCCTCAGCCTTCGTAATGACGCGTGTGCCCCCGTCCTGCTGCATGGCCTTGGAATCGGTGAAAGCGTGCAGGTGATGTAGCCGATCAAGTTCGCGCATATCAATGGTGTCTGCTGGAGTGCTCAAAATTAGTTCTCCTCTTCCTGACTGGGTTGCTCAACACAGCACGCAGGCGACCATCCGCTGGGTTGTTGACCTGTTAGGAAATACTGATCAGAATTGCTTCCTGACCGAGCATGGGGATGTTCGTGACTGCCAGCAGGTCGACATTGCCGCAGATCGTCGCTCCGGCGTGGTCGGCTTTGTTTCCATAATAATTTGCGCCCGGTTCGCGGCTATCGGTAGGAATGCTGATCGCGTGATTAATTATATTAGTGAGTGACACACCAGCCATCAGGTAATTGTTGCGGCTGCCATCACGCGCTGCACCACGCAACCGTGTGTGAAACCACTGCGTGAAAAGGCTGACCGTTAGCCGGACGAAGCAACATAGCAGGAGACGGAAATGAAAGAATCGGCGCTGAGCACCCTGATTATTCAGGCAACGTAAGCCAGACACGGGCATAGGAATACGACTCCTGCAGTGAAATTAATGCGAACCCCCGTGATGATGGTTGCAGAGGTTATAATATGCTGGTATTCTTTGTCAAGAAAATACCAAACTAATTTAATGCTCCGTGAAGAGTGTGGGACGGCCGGCGGTTCCGATAAGTTGGCAGACAAGGCGGGGCTGAAGTTGCAGCAAACGGAGTCGCGCGATGTCACCTGCGCCGGATTGATTGAGCAACCTATGAGTCCGAACAGCATCCAGAAGAAACCACTGCGAACTATTTATGAACGCGGGGCGACGGCTTTCTGGGCGTGTCAGTACGATCAGCGATTTTGCTACTGCCTGTATGTTCCCTCTTCTTATTCTGAAGGGGGCGAAAAACAGTTTCCGTTGATCGTTGTCGTACATGGATCAGGGCGTGTAGCCGAATCCTATCGTGACCGCTTCCGCGATTTTGCTGAGCATCACGAATGCATTGTCATGGCTCCGCTGTTTCCGTGCGGAGTCGGAAATCCGGACGACCAGGAAGGCTACAAGCTGCTCGGTTACGGTGGCATCCGATATGATCACGTGCTGCTGGCGATGGTTGATGAAGTGCGCGCGAAATACTGGACTTTAGGCGAAAAGCTCCTGCTTTTCGGATATTCCGGCGGCGGTCACTTCGCGCATCGCTTCTTCTACTGCCATCCGCAACGGCTCGCCGCGGTTTCCATCGGGGCGCCCGGCGCGGTGACCCTGCTGGATGAGCTGCGTCCCTGGTGGGCTGGCATTGGCGGAATGGAAACAAAACTGGGATTGCACTGCGATGTGGAAGCGATGCGTTCAGTGCCGGTGCAGATGGTCGTCGGCGCTAATGATGTCGAGACGTGGGAGGTTATCGTCAAGCCCGATTCGCCGCACTGGATACCTGGCGTCAACGATTCTGGCGAAACGCGCATCGAGCGACTGCAAGCACTTTGCCGCAGCTTTGAAGCCAACGGAATTGCAGTGCGTTTCGATCTGGTGAACGGTGTGGCGCACAATGGATTTGCGGTGCTTGATCCGGTCAAAGCGTTCTTTGCCGAAACACTGGCGCGCTTACGAGCGATGGGATCTCTGGCTGAGGACTAATACTCATAAATTTCGTCGTTGACATTCTTGGTATTTTAGGTAAAGATAAACCCCATTCTCAACCCGCTAACAGTCACCCTTCTTTCGTTCATACGAATGGGAGTAGCTTCAGGTTTGAAAGGCTGGGATAGGATGAAAAGATCATTTCCGTTAATTAGCATTTCAGGTTCACCCTCACAGCGTGGGGAAAGTTACGGTCGGCAAGCCGCCGCTCAGATCGCGCTTGCTATTGACATCTACCGGGGCGAGTTCCAGCGTAGAGGAATGTACTGGCCCGAGGCTCTAAGGCTGGCGGGAGAGTTTCTAGGAACACTGCGCGATTATGATCCGATTCTCTCCGAAGAAATGGAAGCGATTGCGCATGGGGCCGATCGGTCTGTTCAGGAGATTGTGCTGCTCAATGCTCGGACGGAGGTAATGTTTTGGAAGGAGAAGAAGGCTCGCACCGTGGACATTGAACAGATGATTGAAGAATGCACCTCCGCCGTCGCGCTGCCGGAGGCTACGCAAGATGGACACCTGCTTCACGGCCAGAACTGGGACTGGAATCCGGCATGCGTTGATCTGGCAGTAGTGCTGGAGATCAGGCAGGACGACGCGCCAGACATCCTGACCTTTGTCGAAGCTGGGCAACTGGCGCGGCATGGACTCAATAGTGAAGGCATCGCACTGACGGCGATGGGGCTGCATTCGGACAGAGACTACGGGCGGATGGGGATTCCCAATCCGATGATTCGACGAAAAATGCTCGGTTGCAGAAATCTCGGTGAAGCGATGAGCGTTCTAACCAACTCGGCGCGTTCATTTTCACACTGCCTAATTCTTAGTCACGCTGACGGCGAAGCTTTCAGTTTTGAGACCACGCCCGATGAAGTCTACTGGCTGGAGCCGGAAGACGGGATTCTCGTGCACGCCAATCATTTCAAAAGTACGGTGGCGATGGCGCAGTTGAAGGATCTCAATCTTGGACGCAGCCCGGATTCGTTGTATCGCGATAGCCGCGTTCGTCGCGCCCTGAAAGCTGCTGAGGGCAGCATCAGCATGGAAACTTTCCGTCAGGTTTTCTCCGACGAGTTCGGCAAACCCAACTCGGTGCTGCGCCACCCTGCCCCACGCCCCGGCGGAATGATCTCGGCGACCCTCGCCACACTGATCATGGACACAACCGAGCGCATCATGTGGCTGGCACCGACACCTTTCAAGAACGCACACTTCACCGAATATCGTTTGGGCTGAAGCCACAGAACACAATCTGGTACGACCATAGTGCCCAGCAGTAAAAGTTGGATTCATGTGAAATCAGTTGCCGCTCTCGGCGTACTGCTGGTTGCCTTGATAGTGTTGCTGCCGGCGCTCTCAGGTTGCCAGCGTGAATCGCGTGGGAAAACACTGCGCGTGTCTCTAGCGAGCGATATTCGCAGCACTCAATTCGGCGTAAATCGTGATGAAAATACTGACACCGTTCTGCATCATGTCGTTGAAGGACTTGTCGCTTATCGAGAAGACTTGACGGTCGGACCGTTGCTTGCCGAATCGTGGGAGGTATCAGAAGACGGCAGGAGCTACACCTTCACGCTGCGCCCCGGATTAAGATTTCACAACGGGCAGGTGGTCACTGCTTCGGATGTGAAATGGAGTTGGGAATATCTGCTCAACCCGCGTAATCGTTGGTTATGTCGCAATTGGTATGATGGTACGGGCGAAACCGGAATCCGCATCCTGAAGATCGAGACGCTCGATGAACAAACGGTGCGCTTTGAACTGACTGAACCGAACTATCTGTTTTTGGCCCGGATGGCGCATATGGTCTGCCTGTGCGGAATCATTCATCGCGATTCGCTTGACGCGCACGGAAACTGGATCATGCCCATCGGTACAGGGCCGTACCGCATTGTCAGGTGGAACCGCCGTAAATCGATCGAATTGGAGCGTTTCGCGGACTACCAGCCGCTGCCGGGTGCACGTGACGGCTATGCCGGACGGCGCGAGGCTTTTTTTGATCGCATTGAGTTTCTGGTCATTCCCGATGCTTCTGTTGCTGAGTTTGCGTTGCTCTCCGGCAGCATTGATATAGCGCCAAAAATGCCGGCGGAAGTGCTGCCCGCGCTGGCGCGCAGAAAGGATGTTGTACCAGTGCTGCAGCCGACACTGAACTGGAACGTCTTGCTGCTGCAGAACGAAGACCCGATGCTCAGCGACGCGCGCATGCGGCGGGCTATCGCGCATGCCATCAACCGCGAACAGGTTGCGCAAAATGCCACCCAGGGTCTGGCGCACGCCAACGGATCGGCTGTATTCCCCGGCAGCCGCTATGACAGCGAATTTCAGCGTCGCGTGCCGGAGTACGATCCCTCGAAAGCTCGCCAACTGATCCGCGAAGCAGGTTACGCGGGGCAGCCGATTCGCTTGCAGGTCAACCGGCAGTTTCAACTTGATTATTCCAGCGCCATCATCGTTGCCGAGATGTTGCGACAAATCGGATTGCATGTCGAGCTCGAGGTCCTGGATTGGGCAACGCAACTGAAGAATTACAACACCGGAAATTATCAAATGATGTCCATCGGGTTTTCCGCCCGGCCCGATCCGACGCTGATGTTTGATATTTTTATCGGTGATCGCAAAAAGCGAAGTAATGTTGTTTTTTCTGATCCGGCGGTGGTGGTGAAATTGAGGCGGAGCGGACTGGTCACAGATCCGGTCGAACGGCAACGATTGTTTGACGAAATACACGCGGCGGCCGACGCGGACAGTTCGCTGATCGGACTTTTCAATCACACCATCCTCGACGCAGTGCGCGCCGACATCATCAATTACAGTTCGTGGCCTCTCGCCCGACCGCGTTTCTGGGGTGTGTCACGGCAGATGACAGAGGGGGGCGAACAGTGATTGCCTTTGTGCTGCGTCGGCTGACGCTGGCGGTCCCTTCACTGCTGGTTGCCGCGGTCACCATTTTCGTTCTGATGCGCGTCGTTCCCGGCGATCCGGCCCTGCTGTTTATCGGCGATCTTGAAAACCAGCAGGCGATCACCGAAATGCGCGAAAGGCTGGGGCTAGGCAAACCCCTTGCGCAACAATTCTTAGTCTGGCTGGAGCAGATGGCGCGTGGGGACCTGGGCAGTTCGATTGCGACCGGGGAGCCAGTCAGCCGGTTGCTGCTCGACGCCTTCCCGATCACCGCGCAGGTTGTGCTGATTGCCACGGCTGTGACATCGCTGCTGGCGATTCCCGGGGGAATATTAGCGGCGTGGCGACAGAACACGAAGACCGATGCCGCCATCCTGACGGGCGCGAGCCTCAGCCAATCTATTCCGGGTTTCTGGATGGCGCTGGCGCTGATTCTGGTCTTCGGCGTCGAACTCGGGTGGCTGCCAACGGTCGGCCACGTTTCGTTTGCAGACTCGCCGCACGGCTGGCTGCGTCATTTGCTGTTACCAGTCGCGGCTCTGGTGCTGACGCAGATTTCTACGCTCACACGGATGACGCGCTCCAGCACGATCGAAGTGCTGCGTCTTGATTACATCACCCACGCCCGGGCCAAAGGTCTGACCGAAGCCGCCGTTCTCTACCGGCATGCTTTGCGAAACGCCTTCGCTCCGGTGCTGACGGTGCTGGGGTTGATGCTGGGGCATTTGCTCGGCGGGGTGGTTGTAATCGAAACGATGTTTGCGCTGCCCGGACTCGGACGCCTATTAGTGGACGCGATTTTTCAGCGCGATTACCCGGTGATTCAAGGCTGCATGCTGTTCATCGCAGTGATTTACACCGTTGTGAATCTGCTGGTTGACTTGCTGTATCCGCTGTTCGATCCCAGAGTCCGGTTAGAGTGAATTGACAGGGCATCATGTTTAATCGGTTCAATCAGCGGGTCGGAATCTCGTTGACCGTTTTCATCGTGCTGCTGGCCGTCATCGGCTCGCTTTACACGCCCTACGATCCGGTAGCCCAGAACCTCGCGGAAATTTTGCAGCCGCCCTCAGCGAGCCACTGGTTTGGGACGGATCAGTATGGGCGGGATGTTTTTTCACGCGCACTGTCCAGTGCCGGTGACAGCTTGATGATCAGTGTACTCTCTGTTGCTATTGCTACTGGACTGGGATCAGTGACCGGAGCGGTGTGCGGTTTCTTCGGCAACTGGGTTGACCGGCTGGTGATGATGCTGATGGACGCGTATATGGCTTTCCCGAGCCTGCTGCTGGCGCTGGCAATCACAACAATGATCGGCCCGCGCCGATACGGGGTGGTCATCGCGCTGGGATTGACTTACCTGCCGACCGTCGTGCGTGTGGTGCGCAGCGTGGTGCTATCACTGCGGGAGAAAGAATTTGTCGAAGCCTCTTACGCGCTCGGCAATACGTCGGCTTATACGATCTTCCGACATATTCTGCCCAACTGCATTGGGCCGGTATTAATGATCGCCAGTTCGCTAATGGCGACAGCTCTGCTGACTGAAAGTGCGCTTTCCTTCCTCGGCTTGGGCATCCCGCCGCCTGCGGCAACTTGGGGCGGAATGCTGGCTGAAAGCAAGCTGTTTGTCGGCACAGCGATCTGGCTGGCTGTATTTCCCGGTCTGGCAATTATTATCACATTACTCGGCTTCAACCTGCTTGGCGACGCGCTTCGCGACAGATTCGATCCGCGCATGAATCTGTGATGAAAACAGAAGCGGAACAAACAATAGCGACGGGGAATGGAGCTTCAGTCGCGCTGTTGCTGGAAATATCTGATCTCAACATCGGTTTCTTTCGCCGTGACAAGGAAGTGCAGCGCGTAGTCGAAGACTTTTCGCTGTCGCTCGAAGCCAGCGAGATTTTTGCTGTGGTCGGTGAATCGGGTAGCGGGAAAACGATGGTCGCCAGATCGATCCTCAACCTGCTGCCGACAGGCGCAAGGATCTGCGGCGGAGCAATTCGACTGCACGGCGAAAATCTCCTGACCGCGTCCCCGCAACGGATGCGCGAAATTCGCGGCGGACAGATCGGCATGGTTTTTCAGGAGCCAATGGTAACGCTCAATCCGAGTTTGACTATCGGAGAGCAGATGGCCGAAGGGCTGCGCCTGCATACGGAAATGTCGGATCAGGAAATCAAAGAGCAATGCGTTGAAATGTTGCGCCGCGTCCGTGTGCCGAATGCCGAACAATGCCTCAGTCGCTATCCTCACGAATTTTCCGGCGGGATGCGACAGCGCATACTGATTGCTTCAGTAATGCTGCTCAAGCCGAAACTGCTGGTCGCCGATGAGCCAACCACCGCGCTCGACGTCTGTCTCCAGGCAGAAATTCTCGACCTGATGGTCGAACTTTCACGCGAAAATCAGACTTCGGTTCTGCTGATTTCGCATGACCTGGGGATTGTGGAGCGTTACGCCCGGCGTGTGCTGGTGATGCAGCGGGGCAGAGTGATTGAGACCGGAACGATACGCCAGGTTCTCTCATCGCCTCAAAAATTATACACGAAAACGCTGTTCAGCTTCCTGCCGCGACGACCGTCAGAAAATCATCAAACCGTTGCCGTCGGCGAACCGTTGCTGGTGGTTCGCAATTTGCGGGTGCAGTACGTGAAACGGTTCTGGCAGCCCTGGCGCAAGCCTTCCGTTCATCAGGTCGTCAGACAGGTCGGTTTGACTGTCAGGACAGGCGAGACGGTCGCCGTCGTCGGCGAATCGGGTTCCGGCAAAACAACGCTCGGACGAGCGATTCTGCGTCTGAAGGAGTCGGCAGCGGGTGAGATTCTCTTTCAAGGTGAAAACCTGCTCACACTCGGTTCGCGCCGGATGCGCCAACTGCGGCGCGATTTGCAGATCGTTTTTCAGGATCCGGCTTCCTCGCTCGACCCACGCATGCGAGTCGGTGACATTATTGGTGAAGGGCTGCGCCATTTGAACTTGGGTGAGAAGGAGAGGCGCGAACGCGTCGTGCAAACCATTGAAGAAGTAGGACTGCCACCGGACGACGCGCGGCGCTTCCCGCACGAGTTGTCCGGCGGACAGCGGCAGCGCGTAGCCATCGGACGAGCTATCATCACCCGCCCCAGACTGATCGTCGCTGATGAGCCGGTCTCAGCGCTGGATGTTACGGTGCAAGCGAGGATTCTGACGCTGCTTAAAGATCTGCAGAGGAATTACGGCTTCAGCTACCTGTTCATCACGCATGACCTCGGCGTGGTCGAACAAATCGCTGATCGCGTGATCGTGCTTTATCGGGGGCGCATCCTCGAATCCGGCACGCGTGATAGCATCTTCGATCAGCCGCAGCATCCATACACGCGACGGTTGCTCAAAGCGGGCGCGCTCATCACAGGCAACGACCAGGGTGGCTTCAGCGTTTCCGCTCGCGTAGTGGCTGAGACAGATGCACCGCCAGGCACAAAGTTCTTTGACGAAGCCGATGGCGAAGAGCCGGTAATGGTTGAAATCGCGCCGGAACATTTGGTCGCCTGCTCGAGTGACGCGGAGCGCACGGAGGGTATGAAGAGATCAGTTTCAGGAGGGGTGAAATGAAAGTCAGTCTACTGCAGATGAACGTGCAGCACGATAAGGCGGCGAATCTGCGTCTTGCAGCTCAACTAATCGAGCAGGCAGTAAAGCTTGATCAGCCTGATTTGGTTGTGTTGCCGGAGTGCTTTACGTTTTACGGGGGGACGCTCGATGAGCAACGCGCCAGCGCCGAACCATGTCCGGACGGCGAAGCTTATGAGATGCTGAAGAGACTGGCAAGCCGGCATCGCATCTTCATTCACGGCGGCAGCCTAAATGAACGTCACGGCGATCACATCTTTAACACCACTTTCATCTTCAACCGCGAGGGGGCAGAGGTTTGTAGTTACCGCAAAATTCATATGTTCGCCATCACCGCGCCCGACGGGATGGTCTATGACGAAAATCACCTTTACCGCGCGGGTGATGAGGTCGTGACTTATGATTGCGAAGGCGTTCGCGTCGGTTGTTCGATCTGCTATGACATTCGCTTTCCCGAACTCTACTTGGAGCTGGTGCGGCGTGGTGCACAGGTCATCGCCATCCCGTCGGCCTTCACGCTGCAGACCGGTAAGGAACACTGGGAAGTTTTGTGTCGCGCCCGTGCCATCGAAACGCAATGTTACATTCTCGCGCCGGGGCACGAGGGCGTTTATTACGAAAACGGGGCGCCACTGGCGAATTACGGACATTCTATGGTGGTTGACCCGTGGGGAACTGTGATCGCCAGGCGCGCTCTGGGCAACGGGATTGTGAGTACAAGGCTCGATCCCGATGCGGTCGCTGCTGCTCGTAGCCGCATCCCACTTAGCCAGCACCGCAAACTGGTCTGAAGAGGGTGAGCGTTGATTCAATAAGGGCTAATGTGCGATGAAAGAAAAGCTTGGCGTCTGGTTCTCGACCCCGAATTTTATGTTCGCCGAAATGGCACGTGACCTGAACTTTCATACCGTCGTTCTCGATTATGAGCATGGGACGTTCGGGTCGGATGATCTTGACCGCTTCATTCCGTTTGCCGTCGCGCTGGGTTTTGAAGTGCTGGTCAAAACGCTGGGGCCGACGCCTGAAGCCATTCAGCAGTCGCTCGATTTCGGGGCGCACGGGGTCATTATTCCGCACGTCCTTGATCTTGAACACGCGCGGCACGTGACCGCGGCGGCCAAGTATCCCCCGCTCGGCACGCGCAGTTGGGCCGGTGGTCGCATCAATCGCTACGGTGCGGCGACCCCTGATTTCTTTGACGACGAAAATCGGCGAACCAGATGCTATCCGATGGTGGAATCAAAGGAAGCCCTTGCCGATATGGAAGCCATCCTGCCACTGCCCACCGTTGACGGAGTGTTTCTGGGACCATCAGACCTTTCGCTGTCTCGCGGCAGAGGGAAGTATAGCTTCGGCGATGATGACAAAGAAGATATTCTGAAAGTCGTTGCCGCCGCGAAATCAGCCGCCAAGCCGTGGATCATGCCCGCGTGGAGTCGCGCCGAGCGTCTGTTTTCTCACGAACACGGGGCCGATCTGATGGTCGTGGTCGAAGAGCAGGGCGCATTGCTCACCGGCTTGCAGGTTGCCGCCGAAGCGGTAATGGAAGAAATCAGACACAGGGAAAGTAATGACTGAGGCACATCATCAGACGCCTGCGCTGTTTCGCAATCCTTCCACGCTAACATCACTGCACCAGCTTGAGGCCGTTCAGGCGATAGCCGGGGAGTCTGTACGAAGCAACGCCCGGCGCGTCATCAAAAGCTGGTCGGGTTATCGACCGACCCCGCTGCATCGTCTGTCAGCATTGGCGACAGAGTTGGGAGTGGGAGAGATCTGGTGCAAGGATGAAAGCGGTCGATTCGGGCTCGGGAGTTTCAAAGCGCTGGGTGGAGCCTTCGCCTTATTCTGTCTCCTACGCGATTACGTTGTAGAAAGAACCGGCGCCGAGCCCCCGACGGTGGAAGATTTGGAATCACGCAAGTACTCCGGCGTCACACGGGGATTCACGGTTGCCTGCGCGACTGCTGGCAACCACGGGCGCTCGGTCGCGTGGGGGGCGCAGCGGTTCGGGTGCCGCTGCGTGATCTTCGTCAGCGAAAATGTCAGCCACTTTCGCCGCGAGGCGATTGCGCAATACGGCGCAGAAGTCATCGAAGTGCAGGGGAGCTACGATGACTCGGTGCGCGAGGCCGCGCGACGCTCCGCCGAAGGTGGATGGACGGTCATTTCCGACACATCGTATCCTGGTTATACACGCATCCCGAAGCTTGTGATGCAGGGATACACGGCGATGGTCGAGGAGGCATTCGCACAACTTCCGCCTTCCCACACGCCGACGCATATCTTTGCACAGGCTGGGGTCGGCGGAATGGCGGCCACTATTCTTGCGACAGCCGCCGCTCGCTTCGGTCCCGACAGACCTACCTTCATTACAGTCGAACCGACGAAGGCGGCCTGTCTGTATTCCAGCGCGATTGAGGGCAGGCCATTTACCGTAAGAGGCGCGCTCGATACGATCATGGGCGCCCTGGCCTGCGGCGAGGTTTCGCTGCTGGCGTGGGACATACTCCACGCCGGGTCCGACTGGTTTATGGTGATTGACGATGCTGATGCCCTCCGCGCGATGAAAAAACTCGCTATGCCATCTGGCAAAGATCCAGTTATCATCAGCGGGGAATCGGGCGGTGCGGGATTAGCGGCTGTGCTTTGCGCGCTGAGAAACGAGCGATGGCGCATGCAACTCGGGTTGAATTCGGTCAGCCGGATTCTGCTTTTTGGAAGCGAGGGAGCGACTGATCCCGACCTGTATGCGAAGATTATCGGGAGTCCTGATGTTTAAATATCCGGCGGTTCGCGCGTAAAGCCGCTTGCGATAAATATACAGATGATTGAGCCAAATCAATTGCAGCGCGAGGTGGCTTCGGCCATCTTCGGCTACATCATCAAAAACAACCTCCGACCGGGCGAGCGTTTGACCGAGCGGATGCTGGCCAATAGGCTGGGGCTATCAAGGTCGCCAGTACGCGCTGCGCTAAGCGTCCTTTCGCAAGAAGGAATCATCGAAATCCGCCCCGGTGACGGCTGGTTCGTCAGAAAGCTTCCGTCAAAGCAGGTGGAGAGGCGCTTCACCACAGCCAGCGATCAGGATGAACTGATTGAGCGGATGCTCAAGGACCGCTTTCTCAGAGTTACCGGCGTTTACTTCAGCGAATCCGAGTTTATTGCGCGCTACGGCATATCGCGCGGGATTCTTCGCAAGATTCTGATCAAACTATCTCAGGAAGGGCTAGTCGAACGCTCGCGCGGGAACGGCTGGCGTTTCAGTCCGATTCTCAGCTCGCGCAACACACAACTTGCCAGCTACGAATTCCGGCTGGCGATAGAACCGGCGGCGATTATGGCCGAGGGGTTTGCCATTGAGCCGGAAATATTGGACCGCTGCCGCACCGAACACGAACAGTTTCTGGCGGAAAAGATTGCCGGCGTTTCAGTCGCGCGGCTTTTTGAACTGAATGCCGAGTTTCACGGGATGCTGGCTGAATTTTCTCACAACGAATTCTTCATGCAAGGCATCGCCACCCACAATCGGCTGCGGCGCATTGTCGAGTATTCGACCAGTGATGATCAGCAACGGATGCTGCGTTCGTGCCAAGAGCATCTGTCAATCATCGAAGCCATAGAGCGAGGCGAGCGACATTGGGCCGCAACCTTGATGGAACGCCACTTGAAAACCGCGCGTGACCGCCTGGTTAACCTGTTCAGTTCTGATTCGTCGCCGGATTGAAGCTGTGCATCGCTAATCTCTGCGATATGAGTACGGAGATTATTGCGTTACGAAAATAAATAGCTCGATTGTCTTTATAGATGAAAGGGAGACAACGACACCACCGAACCATACGCTGAACTTCTTGCTTTCTTTCAAGACCTGCTGAAACTCACGGACTAAAAATCATGACACGTGCGGGAAATATTCTTGGTGTCTGAAATGGCTATAAGATTTGGCGCTTTTGTTTTGCGGGGAGTCAGTGGGATGTCAAGCAAGACGCGTCCGTTAACTATAATCAAACGGCTGTATTGCAAGAACTGCATCTCAGGTATAATCCATTCTTCTCTATCATCCTTGCAATCATTTCCAAAGATAAATCGTGAAGCACAATTCTTCTTCGTTATCATCATGTGTGCTGTGCAGGCTCAGGCATCGATGGTGGTTAAGGAAGGAACGTGGCGAGGCTGTCGCGCGGCTGAGCTGTCAGATGGGTCGTGCCTCAACACTTCGTGACTGCCAGGTCACATACTGTCTATTACACATGAAGTATCGTTTCGAGAACGGTTCGGCACTCACTTGTCTTCTCATAATGTTTGCACCAGAACCCTTCGCAAGTGGTGTCTGACTCACTAGCGGCTGAGACACGAGTTTTCGACAACTGCTCACACCTAAAGGAGCGCACGGTTCACAGGAAACGCGCGCTCCTTTGGTTCACCTGGTAAGATCGAGTCACAGATGACCTTGCGCGCTGTGCGCTGCCTTCCTGCGCGAACGTCGGGCCGCAAGCCCCGCGAGGCCCGTGCTGAGCAGAATCATCGTGGTCGGCTCAGGTATCGGATTCACAGTCAGGTTGTCCAACGCGAAGCGTCGCGGGAAAGCCAGCGCGC
>JACDEG010000012.1:15877-27365 GCA_013816505.1 Pyrinomonadaceae bacterium
TGGAGTGCCCGCGTAACTGAACGTCCCTTCCGAAAGTGGTGAAGTTGAAATTCGGTTGGTGTTAATTGAGTTTACGCCGAGAGACTGGAGCGCCGAATCGAAAAGCTCGACGGTCAGTCCGGGCGCGAGGTTATTCGGACTGGTCAGCCCGATGCCGAACTGAAACTGCGACGTGGGCACCACGAAATTAAGTGTCAGGATGCCCGCCGCGTCGCCTTCCAATACGTTCCCCTGGACGAAGGTGAAGGCACCAGGACCGTTGGCGCCGTAGCGAGCGTCGGCTGAAAGCAGCCCGCCGACTCGGAACTCGAACGTGATTCCCCTGGTAGTTAAGAACGGGCTGGTCCCCATCGGGGCTGTCGGGTTCGTCACCGACACCAGACCGGGCGGCACCTCGTCAAAGGTCAATGTAATTGGGTCAGCTGATGCGGTCACGTGGCTGAACACGATGACGAGCGTGATGCACAGTAACATCATTAAATTTTTCATCTGATTCGCTCCTCTCTTAAGGCTCGGTAAACGCGCGACGCGGCGCGTTCAAATCTCATGATGAGAACGGTCGAGGGCAAGTCTGAATTCGTCATGACCTCTACCGTCTGAAGATTTCGTAAATCGTGTTCCGCGACAGAGACACAACGTACAGGTTGCCGTTGGGTCCGGTCTGAACATCTGTGCCGACTCCGAAGCCGGTGCCGATGCGGAGGCTGCTGCTCTCTGTCACGTCGTTCTTCGCGGTGTTGTCGGCGACACGATCTTCAAGAAGCGGGTCGGCCACGGCAATGTTGCGGCGGTCGGCTGTCAGGTTGAAGCGGAATAGGTAACCGCCGTCGAGTATCGGGGTCGCTGCGCCGACGAACATATTTCCTTCGAACTCCGCGCCGAGCGCAGTGCTGTTCAGAAAGCCGATGCCTCCGGGCGAGACCGCGTATCTCCAACTGAACTCCGGATCGCTGTAGCTCGATCCGGGAGGCAGAAACAATCTCGACAAAGCCTCTGCGGGCGTGGTGGCGATACGGTCAGCGGGCCAGCGTATCTGTTGAAGGGTTGCACCGGGGACGCCCCCAGAAGGAGGCAGTGTCATTTCAATCGACCTCATCTCGGCGATGCGCGCCACTGGCCCCATGAACTGCACCCACCCGCCGTTCATGCCCGGCTCCCAGCGGTTGATCTCGTCAAACGAATCGTCGCTGTTCTCCTGCGTCCACAGACCGCCGCCGACGGGGTCGAAGGCCATGCCGAAGCTGTTGCGAATGCCGTGAACGAAAAGCTTTTGCAGGTTCGCGCCAACTTCGCCGCCCACGCTCGCGCCAATTGCGTAATAAGGATTATCAGCCGGGGCGGTGCCGTCGTCGTTGAGCCGGACGATGACCCCGGTGAAGTGCGCGTTGTCGGGTTCGGGTCCGCCGAACTGATCATCGGGGACGACATTGCCGAGGCCGGTCAGCGTCGGCCCCGACGGGAGGTTCTGCATCTGACCGCGCCGGCCCGTATCACCGACGATGACGTAAAGCTTGCCGTCCGGCCCGAACTTTATGATGCCGCCATCGTGGTTGCCGCGTAGCGGTTGCCCGGCATCGGCCTGATAGTGCCGAAAGCGCGTGATTGGTTGGTCAAACGTCAAGGTCGAGCCGTTCCAACGGAAGCGGTCGACGCGGTTCGACAGCAGCGGGTCGAGGCTAAACCAGATCGAACCGAGGTCCAACAGGCTGTCCGTGTCCTCACCGGTCGCGCTCTCCGTCCAGTAAAGATAGACGAAGCCGTTGATAGCGAAGTCCGGGTGCAGAGCGATACCTAACAATCCGCGCTCGGAGCCGGAGTTAACCGGCAAGTCGAGCACTGTGCTCTGGATCGCACCGCTCACCACGCGCTGCACTCTGCCTGTGGCCTTTTCCAACACCAGGATGTCGTTAGCGCCGATGAACGCCATCGTGGTCGGCTGGTTTAAACCAGTCACCACAGTTCTGACGCCGAGTCGTGCGTCGAGCATCACCGGGCCGGTCCCTTGCGCGTGAACCTGATTGGTTTGACCGACGACGATCATGGCGCAAAAGCATGCGACCAGCAGCATCAAATTTCTCTTCAGGTCGCGGTCTGGTTTTCGCTCATTGAAATAGTCGTGTGCGCGTTTAAGCGAGATTTGAAGGAGCTTTAATTCTGGCATCTACTTTCATCTCCTTTGCTGTTCAACTTTGGTGGTAGCACCGGTCATTGTTAAGCTACAGGCTCGACCAAACTCTTCGCCCGTTCTTCATCATCAGACGAACATCTTGACGACGAAGCGACGTACGGTTTGTGTCTGAAGCGGGCGGCTCTGCCATGACCTCAGTATTGACATTTTCAAACGGTCGAGAATGCGAAAGTTATCTGTTTTGATTATGTTTTAGTTTCGAGATCGCCACTCTACGCTTCCCGGTTGCTGGGGAGCGTGGCATTTTTTACTTTCCGAGAATGCCACGCTGGACGCGATGCGGAGTGGTGTAAAATTCGCCGTTTGATTCGGAATCAAGTCCGGGCGCGGGAAGTCGGTCTACCACTGATTTCTCTGTTTAGGATTATGGTTAACAGCCTTGCAGACGTTGACGAAACTTTGAACACGGCTTTCCTGCTCGCCTACTTTATTCACGGCAGCAGGGAGACAGCAGTGCGAATCGTCACCGGGGCAATGGCTAAGCTTGAAGTGACGGCTTCCGCCCAGGGCAAGCGACTTTACTACCATCCGGTCGGGCGTTTGCTGCCGCACCGTTCGAGATCAAACGCCTTTAGAAACAAAGTCTCATTCAGCGAATTACACCTGCTGCAACGCCTCATCTATGCCGAATCGGAACCCTACGAAAAGCAGCAAGAGCAGGTTGACGGCGCGGTCTTAATCAATGAAGAAGAGATGATCGTTCGTTTCGTCAAGCATCTCGTGCGAGTGACCGTTAGGCGAAACTCTTTCTACGTCACACTCGGCATCAGCCGCCTGCTCTATAACTACAGCACAGCCAACACAATGCAGATTTACAACGTGATTATTCAAGACCCTGAGCGCGTGAAGGACGATTACTACTTCCGCTCGCGCAAGGCTGTTCTGATGCAGGAACTGAAAGAGCGCTTCGGTGATTTCGTCAATGTGTGCCGCGGGCCGCGCGGCGAGGAAAGATTCGAATCTTCCGACCACACAGGCCGGCATCATGCATTGGTCACACAAAGCCTGAATCTTTTCGCGCCCTGGCATACGCCCTGTCTGGTGCCCGCCGGCTTTGATCCTCTCATTGATGAAATACCGGGCTTGTCATTTCGCGGGCCTGACGCTGAGGACCACATCGAAGTTAACCGCATGCACGCGACACTGCACCCCGCCTGTTACCAGCGACTGACTAATGCGCTCGGCTTCGATTCGCCCGACCGGCGTTTGGAAATCCCGCGCTTCTTCTTCTCGAAGAGCGCGAAGGAAGGAAGCACGCGGCACAGTGAAGGTGGTCATCAAGGTGGCAGTGGTCATGACGGTGGCGGCAATGATGACGAGGACGGTCGGGATGGTGATGGAAATGATCGGCATCAACCACCGGAATTGGGCGCGGAAGATTTGAATGCCGTCAAGCGACACCTTGCCGAACAGTCGGTGCGCCGCAAGCGGGCCTCCGCGGGTCAACTCCGGGTCGTCGTCGATGGTGTTGAGCGCGCTCGCCTCGACCTGATGGGCGCGCGCCAGGTGCGTTTCGAATTAGATGGTAGTGCTGAGTTGATCGAAGTCCGCGCGGTTCAGCGGCGAGGCGGCGACGACGACGAGGTGCTGTTGGCAACACACTTCCTCGCACACGACGAGGACGCAGACGGCGCACGACCCTCCAATGTTTCCATCACTTTAGAGGGCGGGCAGAAACTGTCAATCGCGACCACTGCCGCGGGCAGCGCCGGCACCTCAATTATCGAATTAACCTATCGTGAAACGAACCTACTCAGAGCGGCGGCGCTCTTCTCCCGCCAACTGTTTGATGTGGCGGCGAACGGTGGCGAGCGATGGCCGGCGATTAACAACAGCTCACGGCGAAACAAAGGCGTCGCTGCAAAAGTGGTCGTCCCTGTCGTCGCTCTGCTGATCTGTGTGGCGTGCGCTGTGGGCGTGATGCGGTACGTTCAAAACAGAAGCAGCAGAGCCGCGCCGCCATTTATTGCAGGCGACAATATTGCAGGCGACAAACGCGCGGGACCGTCGGTTCAAACAAGCGACCCCGCGACGCTCACCGCGCCCGAGACGGACGCCGCACCCGCGACGGTTAATAATTCGCAGTCACACGTCGAACCCTCGCGTAATCAAAATGCATTCGAAAAGCGAGAGCGTCTTGAGTCGCGCTTGCCGCGCATCAGCAAGACCCAAAACTCACGTGAGCGCGGTAGCACCATTGATCGAAATAAACTTTCGATGCCGCATCCCGACGTTGTGGAGCCTGACAGGGTGGCGCCGGAAGAAACTTCCGCTGCGGTCGAGTCGACCAGAAGTCTTGAAGGCAAAGCGCCGCCGACGTCTCTGCGTGCGGTCAGGAAAATTTACGTTGAGTTCCTCGGTGATGAATCTCTGAATGAAGAGATTCTCAGGATATTGATTGATCGTCTGCGGACCGACGGGCGGCTCACGCTCGCTTCTAGTCGGGACGATGCGGACGCCCTTCTGAAAGTCTCGACCGAGCAAGCGCGTCGAAGCAGTAGCGTCGACTTGAATTGGGCCTCTGTTTCCGTCAGGCTTGTTAACGCCGCCGGCGATGTGATGTGGCCGGCGCGACAGAACAACTCCCGCAGCAGTTATACCGGCGCGCCCGCGCGAGTCGCGGCTGAGATCGTGCAGGATTTGCTCGTCGAAGTTCGAAAGGCGGATCAACAGTAAGGCAAAAGTGAACGCCACCGAGGAACAGATATGAGAGGTGAGATGCTGGATATTAGTCCAGGCACGCAGGTGTGCTGACCAACATCTGACATCCAACATCTCACATCTATTTCATTCATCCTTCATCCAGAATAACTTTCGCTCAGTTGCTTAAATGATGTTTGATCGTCGTCAACGCCGTGTGGTTCTCTATCGAACCCAAATGACGGCTTTGATGACGTTCATCCCGGCTCACCCTGGAGCACGAAGGCAGCCCAATAATACGGAGCATGCCAGCGCGTCTCGTTCAAAATTTTTATCTGCGCCGCTCTGAAGGCTGCCGCCGGTCGCAGTCGATCATTGCCGAGCATACCTTCGTAAAATCGCGCCATCAATTCAGCGGAAGCTTCGTCGGACACGTCCCATAAACTGACGAGGACGCGCGCCGCACCGGCGTACATGAAACCGCGCGTCAGCCCGATTAGTCCCTCACCCCGAATCTCTTTGCCAAGCCCCGTCCGGCAACCGCTGAGCACGATCAATTCGGCGGGAATGTGCAGATTGAAGATTTCATGCACGCGCAGAAAGCCGTCCTGCTCGGCACCATATCGGTCGACCAGAGACAGCACGAGGCCGGATAATTCCGGATGCGCGCTGTTGATGAAGCCGTGCGTGGCGAAATGTACGAAGCGGTAGCGTCCGAGCTCCGCGCTGGTCACAGTCGCCCGACTCGCGGCGAAGTCGAGCGCCGCGAAGCGATCCGCTTTTGGGACAAGGGAAAGTATCTTGTCAGCCTCGCGTCGCGTGAACGGCAGTCGCTGAACACGCAGTTCCTCACTCACTACTTCTTTCGTTCCATCATCGAGACCTTCGTCCACACTTTCATGCACCGCGCCGGCCTGTTGCGCCGAGCTTGTTTCGCCGATCCTCGAAAAGATTTGCGGGACGTCTGGCTCAACAAATCCCCTGCGCCGTCGCTCTCTGCTCTGTTTAATTTTCGGCCCCGTGACTCGCTCGTCCGTTCTTTCGAACACCGGGTCGGCCACGATGGCGAGCGTTTTCGGCGGCCGTGTGCGCCCCGACAATTCACGCCGCAGCACGGTCAGCATGGACGCCGAAGGCAAACTGACAATCTCGTGGTCGACAATTAAGGGGAGTCTGGAGTCTGGAGTCTGAAGTCGGGAGTCTGATGGTCCACGCTTTTGATTGTTCATTCCGGCTTTTGACTTTCGACTCCAGACTCCGGACTCCAGAGTTTGCAGCACCGGCAGCGCCGCGAATGGCACGTAATTCAACGCGCCATCACTGACAATCAGCAGACGTTTTCCAGCTGACTGTCCTCGTAACTCCGCCGCCACCGGGTTCAGTAATATCTGACTTAAGGCTTCTGCTGCCTTCGGAAACTCCGCGTCGGCGCGGGCGATGCGCGCTTGTCGTTCATCTGTTGCCTCAAACTTGATACGTCGATTGCGCGCCGTCAGTAGTTGATGAACGCGCCGCGTTGCCGCTTCGATTTCGCCGCGCGGAGGCAGTTCAAAACTCTTCATCGAAGAAGAGGTGACGGCCCACAGATAGCTTTTCTCGTCGCCGAGCGCGTATTCCAAAAGCAGCGTGTCGGCGTCCAGCGTCTGTTGCTGAATCTCTTCGAGGCTTGACGGTGTGGGCTGCGTCAGTGCGGCGTAATGCGGGCTGTGAATTCGGATCTGTGTCTCTACCTCTTGAAACTGTTCGATGAGTTCCGCGACCTCCTTTCGTAACTCCACGAGTTGATCGCCGCCGGGGTTGAGATTGACGAGCCGCATCTGAGCCGCTGCCCTCGCGTTGAGTGTCTGCTGCAATGTGCGCCGCCGCTCAAGCAGCGCGGGATCGACGCCTTGACGGATGTCGACGTGGGCTTCAGTCAACATCTCCAGCAGTTCCCGCGCACGCGCGCGCTCGCTCGCCGCGAACGCCGCGCGGTCGTGCCCCGCATCCGGGCGCGCTTGGTGAAGCCGCATCAAAACGTCGATGTACGTCTCGAAATACTGATTCACGGACGCGAAGTAAGACGCGCGCAATTCCGGGCTGACGATTCTGGTTCGCAGGGACTCGATGATGGATATAGCGGCTTCAATGTGCACGCGCGCCGCGGAGTGATTGCCGCGCCCGCGCTCTAGCTGCGCGATGCCACGCAGAATCGACGCTTCGACCGTGCGCTCGCCAACCATCCGGCTGAGCGACAGGGCCTGTTCATAATCATCGAGCGCACGGTCATAATTTCCCGCTGAAGCGTGGACGTGTGCGATGTCACTTAGCGTGATGGCTTCGCCGGAGCGGTCACCGACGGCGCGGCGCAGTTGCAGTGACCGCCAGAAGTAGTCGAGCGCCTTCTCTCTTTCGCCGAGCGACCTGTGAATCAAGCCGATGTTGTTGAGCGTGACGGCCTCCGTTCTTCGATCACCAGCCGCCCGCAAGATCAGGAGCGCTTGGTGATAGTAACGAAGCGCGTGCTGCTTTCCGCCGAGCGAATCGTGGACATACCCGATGTTATTAAGCGTCACGGCCTCGACCCGCGCGTCACCGACGGAGCGTAGAGCGGGGAGCGCCTGGTTGAAGTAATCAAGCGCCTTCTGCTTTTCGCCGAGCGTATCGTAGACGTGCCCGATGTTGTTGAGCGCGATTGATTCGCCGCGTCGATCCTTGACCGTACGCAGAATCGCGAGCGCCTGTTTGTAATAGTCAAGGGACTTCTGCTTTTCGCCGAGCGCATCGTAGGCGAGGCCGATGTTGCTCAGGGCGTAGGCTCGCACTCGCTCGTCGCCGACGGCTTGCAGAAGGGAGAGCGCGAGGTTGTAGGAGTCGAGGGCTTTTCGTTTCTCGCCGAGCGAGTCGTGGAGCAGGCCGATGTTGTTGAGCGTGGCAGCTTCGCTAGAGCGATCACCCACGGTCCGCAGAATTGTCAAAGCCCAGTTGTAATAGTCGAGAGCGCGGCCCGTTTCGCTCAACAGGTCGTACGCCTTGCCGATGTTACTGAGGGCGACGGCTTCTGCCCGTTGGTCGCCCGCGGCGCGCCAGAGTGGCAGGCTCTCCTCGAACTTCTCGATTGATTGGCGCAGTGATTGGGCCGTTCCTTCGGCGAGCAGCTTTAATCCCTCGGCAACAAATCCTTGCGCCGCACTTCGAGAGTTGTCCTGAGTGGCGACCTCACTTTGTTCTTCGATCTTCACACCGCGGTGTCCGGTGGTGGCAGTCATTGAACCCGGAGCCGGATGAAGAGTGAGAAGTAATGTCAGCGCGCAACGCACCACACGTCTCAAAGACAATCCAGGAATCGCGCGCGGATAGATTTGCCAACTCATAGTTTCATCTTTTCGAGAACACGCAGTCCGGGATATTTCGGCCACGCTCAAGTGTCGGCAGACGGATGGCCGCAGTCAAGACACCTCCGTGCGTGACGATTCTGCAGCCGCGAATCGAAACCTTTCCGTCAGATTCACAATCACATACAATCTGGTTCCCGACCACCCGACATTATGGCAACAGTGCGGAGAAAGACATGTTGATTAAGCGCCTTTTTTTCGCGGCTCAACAATTCCTGACGTTGATCGGGGCATTTCTCTTCGTGCTTTCCTTCGTTGCTCCGTTCGGCTTCGCGCGGGACAGGGAATCATCCGGGAGAGTGCCCGCGTCTTTCACTGCTGCCGCCGCTGACCCGCCGTCGCCGACAGCCACGCTCGGCGGCACGGTCGTTGACGAGCATGACGCGGTCATTCCCGACGCCAGTGTGTCGGTGATCGACAACGGGGGGAGTTTGAAGCAGCAGGCGACGACGGGCGACGACGGGTGCTTTACGATTTCGCTCATCGCGCCCGGCAACTACAAATTGGCCGTCCGGCGTCAGGGATTTGTGACGGCCGAAGTCAGGGATGTGGTGCTGAAGGTCAACGATCAACTGAAGCTCAGGATTCAATTAAGCGTCGGCGACATTGGCGAAAGTGTGACCGTCGAAGCCGAGCAGGCAATCGTCAAAACTCCGACGCCGGTCGCGACAACAATCAATCGTCAACTCGCCGAGAATCTGCCAACCAACCTGCGGAGCATTCAGACGCTACTGTCGCTGACCCCCGGTCTCGTCATGACCACCTCGATGCACAGCGAGCAAGGTCAGTTGAGTGTCAACGGACAACGCGCTAACGCTAATTATTTTATGGTCGACGGCGTCAGTGCGAATATCGGCGTTGCCGCCAGTCCCGCCCTCGGCCAGTCTGGCGCCGGCTCGCTGCCGGGCCTCAGCGTGTACGGTGGCACGAACAACCTTTTCGCGGCGGACGCGATGCAGGAGTTAAAGATTCAGACCTCGTCTTACGCGCCGGAATTCGGGCGCATGCCCGGCGCGCAAGTGTCGATCACCACACGCCCCGGCGGCAATCAATTTCGCGCCACACTCTTTGAGCATTTTCGTCACCACGCGCTGGGCGCCAACGATTGGTTCGCTAACCGCGACAACTTGAGGAAGACTCCCTTCAGTCATCACAATTTCGGCGGCATCCTCAGCGGGCCGGTCATCAGGGAACAGACTTTCTATTTCTTCTCGTACGAAGGCGTGCGTTCGCGTCAACCTCGAACGACGACTGTCGATGTTCCTTCGATGGATGCGCGAAGCATCGCTCCGGCTTCGGTGCGCCACTTGTTGAATGCGTTCCCTGTGCCAAACGGCGGTGATACAGTTGGTGGACTGGCGAAATTTTCGGCGGGCTACACAGATTCGTCGAAGTTGAACGCGGCCAGTCTCCGCGTCGATCACAAGACGGGAGCGGGGCTGACGCTCTTCGCTCGATACAACTATGCGCCATCTCACAGTGTCCGACGCGGCGCGGACGGCGGAGGAAGCCTCAACTCGTTGTTGTCTACATCGTTCATCACTCAGACATTAACCGCTGGCGTCACGCAGGTCATAACTGCGGGCTTCATCAACGACGTGCGCATCAACTACAGCCGCACCGTCGGGCGGACGGGGTTCGAGCTTGATGACTTCGGCGGGTCTATTGTCCCTACCGACTTGATGCTTTTCCCGTCTTTCGCGACACGACAGGATTCGGTCTACAGCTTCAAACTCGGCGGCGCGACGGCTTTTTCCGTGGGTCGCGATGTGGACAATCTACAACGCCAAGTGAATTTAGTTGACCAACTGACAATCGTCGCGGGCGCGCATCAAGTCAAACTCGGTGTCGACTTCAGACGGCTCTCACCGATTTACGGCCAACGGAGATTCAATCAGGCTGTGAACTTCGACGGGGTCGCGGGGGCGCTGACTGGCATCGCGTCGTCAGTTTCGATTCTCACGCAGGATCGTGTCGCGTCGATCTTTAATAACTTCTCGGCTTATGCGCAAGACACTTGGAATGTCGTGCCCCGTTTGACTGTGACGTACGGGCTACGTTTCGAAATCAATCCCGCCCCTTCAGGCAGAGATGGTCAGGAGTTGTTCACGGTGCAAGGCGTAGACGATCCGGCGAAGATGTCGCTTGCGCCACCCGGGACACCGCTCTACCGGACCACCTTCGATAATTTCGCGCCGCGCGTCGGGGTAGCTTATCAACTTCACCAGAGCCGAAGCATGGAGACCATTCTGCGTGCGGGGTTCGGAATCTTCTACGATCTCGGCGCCGGACCCGTCGCCAACTCGGCGAGCTACTTCCCGCACGTCCGACGGAAAATACTCTCGAACGTCGCGTACCCGCTGGATGCCGCTTCGATTGAGCCGCGCCCGTTCAACCGCGACCTGCCGTTCGGCACGATTCGCGCTTTCGATCCTGATTTCACGCTGCCCTTGACGGCACAGTGGAACGTCGGCGTCGAGCAGTCGCTCGGTGCTAAACAGAACTTGTCCGCTTCGTACGTGGGCGCGGCGGGCCGCCGTCTGTTTCGCTCCGAAGTCTTCTTCAACCCAAACCCGAACTTCTCTCAGGTCTTCGTCGCCACCAACCGAGCCGCGTCCGACTATCGCGCACTTCAGCTTCAATACCAATGTCGCTTTGCGAAAAATCTGCAAGCCCTCAGTTCTTACGTGTGGTCGCACTCGACGGACATCTCTTCGAACGACTCGTCATACAATTTTCCTTCCGGCATCAGCGACCCGCGGGTGGATTGGGGACCGTCCGATTTTGACGTACGTCACTCGCTCACTGCTGCGGCCAGCTACAACATCCCGGTTGCTTCGGGAGTTGCGACCCGGCACGCCATGCTGCGTAACTGGTCGGTGGATGCGATATTCTCGGCGCGCACGGCACGACCGGTGGACGTGTTCGCATCACGTGACACGGGCTTCGGCCCGTTTAATTCACGCCCCGATGTGGTCGCGGGAGTTCCTCTCTATGCGAACAGTACATTGGAGCCGGGCAGTAGAGTCATCAATCGATTCGCGTTCGTCCTCCCCACGACCGAACGGCAGGGCACGCTCAGACGCAACAGCTTCCGAGGGTTTCCTTTCTCTCAGTTGGACGTGGCGCTACGCCGCCAGTTCACGCTGACAGAACAATCCGGCATTCAATTGAGAATCGAGTTCTTCAATGTCCTCAACCGTCCGAATTTCGGAGACCCGGTTGGCGACCTCGGCAGTGGTCTCTTCGGACGCTCAACGTCGATGTTGGGAAGAAGCCTGGGGAG
>JACDEG010000777.1 GCA_013816505.1 Pyrinomonadaceae bacterium
GTGAGAGGGCGGGCAGCCGCACATAAACCCTGACGGGCGAAAGATAGAGAGCAAGCTCTATACCGTTCGCCCGTTTAGCGTAGAAAGGACCGCCCTGTCATCACTTAGCTAGAGGCCGAAAGATGCACGCGACGTTCCAGAGGAAAAATCGTTCAAGTTGAACGGTCACGGTCTGTCATTTTGGCAGAATCAGTAGCGAATGGGGCGACTCACGATGATGTTGAGGCTCGGCTATCAGGAACAGCCAGAGAGTCGTTCTGTGGTGAGACACGTAGTGGCTTTAATGATCTTAGATTTTTGTCCGGTCGCGGTTCTTGTGAGTGCAAACTCTCTGCCAATAGGGTAGATTCCCAGAAACGGCAGTGAGGATTTCGGGTGAGAAAATTCAAAATAGCGGGAGGCGAGATGTATGCGGTTAAAGGATAAAGTGACGCTTGTGACGGGCGCAACGAGCGGCATCGGCAAGGCCATCGCGACGCGGTTTGCCGCCGAAGGGGCGCACGTCGCGGTCAATTACCTGCCGGTGAAACAGAACGCCGAGGTTGCTGAGGCGTTGGCGAAAAGCTTCGCGACGGACTCAATTGCCGTCGCTGGCGATGTCAGCAAGCGCGCCGACGTCGAGCGGATGGTCCGGGAGACGGTTGAGCGTTTCGGGCGGCTCGACATCGCGATAAACAATGCGGGGATCGAAATCAAAAAGCCGTTCCTCGAAGCGACCGACGATGAGTGGCATAAAGTCATCGGTGTCAATCTGTACGGCTCGTTTGTCGTCAGCCAGGCGGCGGCGCGGCAGATGGTGGCGCAGGGCGGCGGCGGAAAGCTGATCTACATTTCGTCAGTCCACGAAGACATTCCGTTCCCGGATAACACGGCGTACTGTGCGTCGAAGGGCGGTGTGCGGATGATGATGCGTAACCTCGCGATTGAGCTTGCGCCGCACAGAATCAACTGCAACAACATTGCGCCGGGAGCCATCGCGACGCCGATTAATCAGGCGGTGCTCGACGACGCGGAAGCGAAACGCAACGCGCTGACGGAAATTCCGTGGGGGCGCTTTGGCCTGCCGGAAGAAGTCGCATCGGTGGCCGTCTTCCTCGCGGGCGACGAGGCCGAGTACGTGACGGGCAGCACTTACTACGTCGATGGGGGACTCACGCAGCAGGTGACGTTGTACTGAGCCGCAGTAAGGCAATACTAAAAAGGCAAAAGTGAAAGTTAATCAAGGGGCTATGTTTGATCCATGCTCATACCGAAATACTTTTGCTCTGGTGTTTGAGGTCAAAGAAATTGTCGTGATGATGTGAGGAGAGGCGCGTGACCGAAGAAGAGAAGCGGTTGCAGCAGGCGTGCGATAAGACCGAGGAGTGGAAGAAGTGGGGGCCATACCTGTCAGAGCGCGCGTGGGGGACGGTGCGCGAGGATTACAGCCCCGACGGCGCAGCGTGGGATTACTTTCCGCACGACCACGCGCGCTCGCGCGTCTATCGCTGGAACGAGGACGGACTGGCGGGCATCTGCGACGACGTGCAGCGACTCTGCTTCGCCGTGGCGCTGTGGAACGAACGTGACCCCATCTTGAAAGAGCGGCTCTTCGGCCTCACGGGGAGCGAAGGCAATCACGGCGAGGATGTGAAAGAGTATTACTTTTACCTTGACTCGACGCCGACGCACTCTTACATGAAGTGCCTCTACAAGTATCCGCAAAGCGAATTCCCTTACGCGCGACTTATTGAAGAGAACCGTCGCCGCGACAAAAGCGCGCCGGAGTTTGAGCTGCTCGACACAGGCATCTTCGACGCGGACCGCTACTTCGACATCATAATCGAGTACGCCAAAGCCACGCCCGAAGACATTCTGATCCGCATCACAGCAATCAACCGCGGCCCCGACCGGGCCGCGCTGCACCTTTTGCCGACGTTGTGGTTTCGCAACACGTGGGTATGGGGCCACAGTCAACATCGCCCGCACCTCAGCAGATTCGCGACCGGGGAGCGCGCACGGTCAGTTGTCGAAGCGCAGCATCAAAGGCTCGGAACCAGATGGCTCATCTGTGACGGCCTCGACGAAGCGGGCGCGCCTCCTCCATTACTTTTTACCGAAAACGAAAGCAACACCGCGCGGCTATTTAATGCGCCGAACACATCGGCCTATGTGAAGGACGGCATCAATG
>JACDEG010000337.1 GCA_013816505.1 Pyrinomonadaceae bacterium
CGGCTCCAAGAGTGGCGCCACCAAGGCCGGCTCCGCGAAAGGCAGCGTCAGCACCAGTAAAAAAACCGGAGCCGCCACCGGCGGGGCCGCGAAATCCAGTGCTGGCAAAGGCTCCTCCTCTAAGGGCGGTGCCACGAAAGGCGGCACGAAAGGCGGAACGTCGAAGGGGGCGCCCTCAAAGAGTAGCGCGAAGAAGGGCGGCAGTAAGAGCGCTGCGAAAGGCGCGTCTCAAGGCAGTGCCAAAAAGGGCAGTGCCAAAAAGGGTGGTGCAGCTAAAGGCGGCGCCAAAAAGGGCAGCACTAAGTCTAGCGCCAAGAAAGGCAGTACTAAGGGCATGGCCAAAAAGGGCGCGGCCAAAAAGGGCGCGGCCAAGAAGGGTGGCTCCAAAAAAGGCGGCACCAAAAGTCGGCGCTAACAAAGACCTCGCCGTGCGCGTGGCCGAAACTACGGGACGGGTGGCGGCGGCAATCACCAACGCCTTCGAGACTCTGACCGGAGGTTATCGCAAACGCAGACGCTGACCCCTTAACTGAAACCGAAAAACAGACATGGCCGCTTCTCGACACAAACATTCGGGAAGCGGCCCTTCGATTCTTGTTCAGCCGTATCGCCCAACCGACGGACTCGAAAGTCATAGAATCAAGCCGGGGTCTCGGCACGCGACGCTGATTCGTTCTACAATCCGAGACGCCGGCGAAGCGCGCGCCACGGATGGACACGCCGGCGGAAAATTTATGGCTGAAGACGAAGACCCCTTGCCACCGGATGGCGACGCGACCACCCGCCAACTGATCGCACGGCTCGACCAACTGGAAGACGTGCTGCGCCAGCAGACCGCCCGCTTCTACGCCATCGAACGGCGCCTCGGCATCGAGTTCGAGCCGCCCCGACCGCGTCCGCGCGCGGATCAAACGAAGACGGGTGCGGCTAAGAGTTCCTCGACCGACGGAGAAAGCGCCGCTTCGACGCTTCATTCGCCAACGCCTGAGCCGCCAACACCCGATTCGTCAACGCCTGATCCGTCAAAACCTCAATTCTCCAGACCCGACCCGGCACGCGATGAGCAATCGTCGTGGCAGCGGCCCGCCGTCGACGGTGAAGCGCGCGCGCGCGACTTCCGTCAACGTGAGGCGCCGCCCGCTCCGCCGACTCCACCCGTGACGGCCCGCGACAGCGGAGGAGCGCGCTCCGTACTCGACATCGAAAACATTATCGCGGGCAGTTGGTTCAACTGGATCGGCATTATCGCCATCGCGTTCGGCGTCGCGTTCTTTCTCAAATACGCCTGGGACAACCAGTGGGTCGGGCCGACGGCGCGTGTCGTGCTGGGCGCGGCGGCGGGGGTCGGCGTGCTCGTCGCGGGCGAGGTCGTGCGGCGTCGCGGTCTACGACAGTTCGCCTACGTCATCTCCGGCGGCGGCATCCTGATTTTGTACCTATCGGTCTACGCGGCGCACGACTTTAAGCTGATCGGGCAGCTTCCGGCAGTCGCCTTGATGGTCGCCGTCACCGGCACCGCGGTGCTTTTGTCGGCGCGCTACGACGCGCTGCCGATTGCCATTCTCGGATTGCTCGGCGGGTTCCTGACGCCGATCCTGCTGTCGACTGGCAGAGATAATCAAGCGGGACTATTCGGCTACATCGCGCTGCTCGACGCGGGCGTGCTGGCGCTCGCCTACTATAAGCAGTGGCGCAGCCTGAACTACATGTCGTTCGTCTTGACGCTGATGACGTTCGTCGGGTGGATCGGCATTCATTACGCGCCGCCGAAGCTGTGGCTGACGATCTTTTTCCTGACCCTGTTCTTCCTTCTTTATTCCGCGCTCGCCATTGTCCACAACTTGATGAAGGAGCGCTTCGCGTGGTGGTTCGACATCTCGCTCGTCATCATCAACGCGACGTTCTACTTCGGCGTCAGTTACCAATTGCTTGACGACGCTGGTTACGACGCCGGCCTCGGCTCGTTCGCGCTTGTCGTCTCGGCCTTCTTCGTGCTGCTCTACTACGCCGCCTATCGCCTTCACCGCGCCGATCAACTGCTGGTCTACAGCTACCTCGGCGCGGCGGTCACGTTCTTCACGATGGCCGTCGCGATTCAGCTTGACCAGCATTGGGTGACGATGGCGTGGGCGATGGAGGGCCTGATGCTGACGTGGGTGGGCCTGCGCTCCGACACGAAGGCCCCACGCCACGCCGCGCTGATCGTGCTCGCCGTCGCGGTCGGGCACTGGGTCAGCACGGACGCGCGCGACTTCGCGTTCAGCGCGGGCGGCGGTCTCTTCATCCCGCTCCTCAACCGCCGCGCCGCGTCGTGCGCCGCGTTGGTGGCGGCGTCGGCGGCGACTGCGTGGCTCTATCGACAGGCCGTGGGACGGGTCGAAGAGAGTGAGCGCGCGACCATCATCACGCTGATGATCCTTGCAGTCAGCGGCCTCGCGCTGACGCTGCTGAGCCTCGACATCAACGACTATTTCGAGCAACGCATCGCGCGGCTCGCGGGCGGGACGGCGCAAGAATTGGCGGGCGCTCTGGGGAGATTGGAAAATACGCGGCAGTTCTCGCTCTCCGCGATGTGGACGTTCTACGGCGCGACCCTCCTTGTGCTCGGCGTCGTGCGCCGCTTCAAGCCGTTGCGCGGCGTCGGGCTGCTGCTCATCGCCTTGACGATTCTCAAACTCCTGGCGCTCGACATCACTTACTACGACGCGGCATGGCACACACTCGTCTTCAACCAGACTTTCGTCGCGCTCGCCTTAATGGTGATGGCGCTGGCGGCGGTGGCGAGGTCTTACGCGTGGGCCGAGTGGATCGACGAAAAAGAGCGCACGGCGGTGATCCCGCTGGCGATGGCGGCCGCCAACTTGCTTGCGCTCGCGGCCCTCAGCGCCGAAGCGATGGGCTATTTCGAAAGGGCGCAGGCGCTCGTCGTCGGAGAGTCAGCGAGATGGGGCGAGGTGGCGCGGCTGGAGGGCGGCAAGCAGTTCGCGCTGACCGTTATCTGGACGCTGTACGGTACGGCGGCGACGGCCCTCGGCATTACGCGGGGCTACAGATCGGTGCGGTACGCGGGGCTGTCGCTGCTCGTCTTCACCGTCGCCAAACTGCTGTTCGTGGACACCGCGTACAGCGCCGCGCCGTGGCACCTGCCGGTCTTCAATCAAACATTCGCGTCGTTCGCACTGCTCGTCGCGGCGCTCGGCACAATCGTTTGGCTCTACGCCCGCGCCGACGAGATTGACGAGGACGAGCGAATCAGCGTGCTGCCGTGCCTCGTCGCCGCCGCCAACCTGCTCGCCATTGTCGGGCTGAGCGCGGAGGCGTGGGGATTTTTTGAAGCGCGCATCAATCAGGGAGCGATCAGCGGGCTGGCCGTCGTCGGACTGCGCGATCTGCACTTAGCGCAGCAGCTTTCGCTGTCGGTGATTTGGACGATCTACGGCGGCGTGATGCTGGTTGTCGGAATCAAACGAGAAAGCCGCTTGCTGCGCGTGATGGCGCTGTTGCTGCTCGGCCTGACCACTCTGAAAGTCTTCTTCTGGGACCTCGCCGCGCTCGACCGGATTTACCGCATCGTCTCGTTCATCGTGCTCGGCGCGATCCTGCTCGCGGTCTCGTATCTCTATCAGAAGGGACAACAGCGGACGGAGCGCGCGACGGGGACAGTTGAGTAGGAAGGCAAAAGTAAATTTTCGCCGCAGCAAGCTGCGGAGTATTGCGGATAGCAGGCGAACATTCGCAGCAAGCTGCGGGGCATTTACCCGCTAAGAGTAAAAAGGCAAAAGGCAAAAGCGAAAGCTACCGGGGAACAGATGTGAGATGTCAGATGCTGGATGTTGGCAACACCACTGGCGTGTCTTGACTAACATCTAGTATCGAACATCTAGCATCTACTTCACTCACCTTTCGCCTGGGAAGGGAACAGCCGCCGGTAATCCTCCGGCGTGGCGGGCGGGACGCGCACGAGTTGAAGGTTCTCTTCGACGTGGGCGCGGTGGCTCATGCCGACGAGTGCGGTGGTGACGCCGGGCGTCGAGCGGACGAATTGAATCGCGGTCTGCGCGTCGGTCGGGAGTGACCCCAGGGGTTTGCGAATCATCTCCGGCAGATTGTGCGCGACCTTGCCTTGCAGGATCGAGGCGCTCGCCACCACCGTGACGCCCAAAGCACGCGCCGCTTCGAGCATCGAGACATGCGCGCCTGCGAGCGGCTGGTTGTCGGAGACGAGTGCTTCGGGCATCGCGAGGTTGAAGGGGAGTTGGATGAAGCGGAAGCCGTGTTCCGGGCCGCCGGCCTCGCGCGCCAACTCGATCATCCGTTCAAGCGAGAGATAATCGCGTGCGTTGGCAGCGACGCGGAAGCCGTTCCACGTCGCCGCGCCGTAGAACCGGATGCTTCCGTCCGCCCGCGCGCTTTCGAGTTGCTCAAACGCCGCGTGCAGACGCCGCTCGAACTCGGCGCGCGAGACGGCGGCGAGTTGCGACTCCGGGTTGTGAATGTAATAGACGTCGACGCATTCGATGCCCATGTTGCCGAGCGACTGTTCGAGTTGGTTCCGCAGGTAGGCGGGTGTCATGCAGTGACTGCCCGCCGCGATGTCGGAGAGTTGTGCGATGCCGGGCCGGACGAACGTCTCTTCGACGTAACGGCGGACATCCGCCGGCGGCTCGCCGTCGAATGGCAGATAGCCGCCCTTCGTGCAGATCACCACTTCGTCACGCGCGCACACGTTCGCGTCCGTCAACTGTTTCAGCGCCGCGCCGATGGAACGCTCGCTCCGCTGAAAGCGGTAGTTAGCGGCGGTGTCGATGACATTCGCCCCCAACTCGACGGCGCGCGCGACCGCCTCCGTATAGAGTTGGTCGGTCGCTTCATCCCAGTTGCCGAGGTACGTCCCGGTGCCGATGGAAGAGAGCCAGATTCCCTGCACCCGACGAAAGTGATCCGCCGCCGCCGTGGTCTGAAATCGTTCGCGGTAACGTGCCGTGCCCTCTGTCGAAGCGCAGCTTTTGATCGCCATTCACGTCACTCCTTTTCTAACTCAGATCAATCGCTATCTGCAGAACACACCACGATACCGATTGCACGATGAGGCAACAGGTGTCGCGCGCAAGGTCATAGTCACATCGGGCGCGAAGTTTAGCACAGCGTCGCCGGCGATAAACCGTCCTGGAGTTATCGCCGTGGATGTTTCATCAGGGTGCCGGCGGTGTGGTAGGGTTGAGGCAAACTTAATGCGACGCACACTTGCCGAAAGGTTACGGAGAACGCGATGACGCCATTCATCGACTGGCGCGAGCACGCGGGCGTGCGCGCCGAGAAGTTTTATAAGACGACGCTGTGGCAGGGCGCGCACGTGACCGTCGGCCTTAACTGCCTCGAACCGGGGCAGACGCAGGCGACGCACGCCCACGAAGGCGCGGACAAGTTCTACCACGTGCTTGAAGGCCGTGGGCGCTTCATCGTCGGCGACGAAGAACGCGAAGCCGAGACCGGCGCCCTTGTCGTCGCGCCCGCCGGCATCCCGCACGGCGTCATTAATACCGGAAACCTACGACTCTCGCTGCTTGTCGCCATCGCGCCGAACATTAAATGAGCGGGTGTGCGAAAGCCGAGTGACGATTGTCGAATGCTGTATGATGAATGCTGTGTGATGAATGGGCTTATGCAAACAGCGGATGAGCCGGTGATCGGCGGAGTTTACGAGCGCGAATTGCGTGTCGCGCGTGAGTTGGGGCGGGCGGCGGGCGCGGCGGCGCTTGAGTTCTATGGCCGGCCGCTCGTCGTCGAGCACAAGGGCGACCTTGACGAGCCGGTGACGCAGGCCGACCGGGTGGCGAACGAACTGATCGTGCGCCGCCTGCGCCAGGAATTTCCGGGCGACGGGATTCTTGCCGAAGAGTCAATCGACACCGTGCGGCGTCTACAGTGCGAACGGGTCTGGATGGTCGACCCGGTTGACGGGACGAAAGGTTTCATCGCCGGCAGCGGCGATTTCGCCGTGCAGATCGGCCTCGCCGACCAAGGCGCAAGCATCCTCGGCGTTGTCTATCAGCCGGTCGCCGACGTACTGCACTGGGCGGCGCGCGGGCACGGCGCGTGGATCGCACGCCACGGATTCGAGCCGGAACGCTTGAGAGTCTCGACCGAAACGAATTTATCGCGGATGCGGCTGGCGGCTAGTCGCTCGCATCGCAGCCAGCGGATGGACACGGTCGTGCGCGCGCTCGGCATCACCGAAGAAGTACGGCGCAACTCAGTCGGCGTCAAGATCGGCCTCATCGTCGAGCAACAGTGCGACCTCTACATACACCTCTCGTTGGGGACGAAGCAGTGGGACACGTGCGCGCCGGAAGCCGTCTTGCGCGAGGCCGGCGGAACGATGACCGATCTGTGGGGCGAACCGCTGCGCTACAATACGCCCGACGTGATGAATCTGAACGGCCTGGTTGCCACCAACGGGGCCACGCACCGAGAAGTGATCGAGCGGCTGGCCCCTCTGCTCACACAGTTCGGGCGCACGCGCGTCGACGGCTGAACAGTGTCGGCGAAACGCGAAGCTGCTTGAGCGACTCACGAACCACAACGTGATTCACGCGCCGCTTGCTCGATCTCTGACACCACTTCCCGCGCAGCAAAACTCTTTCAATTGTCCGCCCGACGTGTCCGCGTCAAGCTCCACTCCGCGCCAATCTCTTCCTAACACCCGGCGTTTCGATGAGTAAATAAAAGGCACACGTGTTGCAATCACGAGGTGAGGCCATCGCTTTTTGTGAGGAGTCGTGTCTGATCGCCAGATGAGTATCTCAAGACAACAGTTCGCCGGGGCGAGCAAAGCCGGTTCGTCGCTGATCTCGCCATTTGAGCAACGCATAGAAGGCACCGTGGTGCCGAAAATTCCGCCGTGGCTGGAGACGCATCACTTAACCATGCTGAC
>JACDEG010000338.1 GCA_013816505.1 Pyrinomonadaceae bacterium
GGCTGATTGACAAAACTGACATCCAAAGAGCCAGCACGGTGCGTTCAACCGAGGGCTTGATGATCCACTGTTTCGGAAAGCTGACTTTTGCTTTCTATCTGTTAGCTTTCAACCCCTGATTCACATAAGAATTGCCGAATGATATTGAGATATCGCACTTCGAATGACTATCTAGTTGTCGGAGTTGCTGAAACCCGCGCAGAAGCCAGCAATCTAGCAGCCACCTTTCGCAAGCATCTTGAAGACGTCGAGTTCCCTAGCGAAATATCGGATGAAGGCTTGCCTCAGATGTAGTTCCAAGGCGATCCATCTAAAACCAAAACGACTGCACCCAAGGTTAACTACCCGCGAACGCGAGAGGGCACGGAATATGTGGAAGACATCACCATCAATAGGATGAACAACACTGTGTCTACAGAGACGTCCTCGGCGGTGATATTGTTTTCAGTCCTTAGTCGCTTACTTTTGACATTATTTGTGGCGGGCGTCTTGTAAGGGCGGCGTCACTTGATCACGAAACATTTTCTCAAGGAGTTCAAGAGTTCATGAAAAGAGAATTGCTTTGCGTCATGCTTCTACTGACCACTGCTGCGGCGATGGCTTGCACGCCGACTGAAAAACCGAGGAACTCGCAGACGGCTGAGACCACTGCATCATCACTGGTCGCGCCGCCGCAACGGCCAAGTTCCGCTCCGTCGCCGTCCGTTAACAACACCGCGACTACCCACGCCGGACACCAAACCGGACAGCAAGCCGGAGACCATGCCGGGCACAATCACGGCGCGGAAGAGTCGTCGCCGAACCGCGTGCCCGCCTTCCAGACTGATGCTGCGAGCTTGAAGAACCTGCCGCCGCCGCTCTCGCCCACGAAGTTCACAGGCCGGCAGCAATTGGCTTACAAAGCGGTCAGCGAAATTCCGAAGACCATCGCGCAACTGCCGTGTTACTGCTACTGCGACCGCGGCTTCGGCCATAAGAGTCTGTACACTTGCTTCGTCGATGACCACGCGGCGCACTGCGCGGTCTGCGTCGACGAGGCGCTACTGGCGTACCAGATGCAGAAAGAGGAAAAGCTCACCCCGGCGCAAATCCGCGAGCGCATCATCGCCAAATACTCTGAGCAGAATTAAACGTTTGCGAGTCCGAGGCCACCCGCAGCGCACAGTTCGCGGAGGGCGATGCGGCTTCGTTGATGGCTTTATTAGGAGCGTGCATTTGCGTGTGACCGTTTAGAGGCGGGCTATGCCCGCCGGTTCGAGTTGAGACAGCGGGCATAGCCCGCCTCTAAACGGTCGGTGATTGGGTTATGGTCACCCTCGATTGCAGTAGTTATAAAGATATGATTTCTGGAGAGGTGGTTTAAGTTTATGAGATCAAACCTGCCACGCGTCGTCAGTGCGCTGCTCGGCGCGGCGCTTTTAATCTGCCTCGGCCCAACGGGGCCGCGGGCGCATCATGCCGACACGCGGACAGTCAGCACGCAGACAGAGGGTAAGTCGAAGCCGCCGCTGAAGCGTGCGAACGATGCCGGACGCCACGCTCGGCAAGCGACGCAGGTGTTCAATCAGGTCATGGCCGTGCCCGACAAAGCGATTCCGAAAGAGTTGCTCCAAAGGGCCGAGGCCATCGCCGTCTTCCCCGGCGTACTGCGGGCCGCCTTCATCGTCGGCGGTCGCAAAGGGCAGGGCGTCATCAGTCGCCGCACGCCGACGGGCTGGAGCGCGCCCGCGTTCTTCAACCTCGGTGGCGGAAGTGTCGGCGCGCAGATCGGTGCATCGTCGACCGACTTTGTGCTGCTGTTTATGAACGAGGGCGCGCTACGCGGCTTGTTGGAAGACAAGTTTGAGATTGGCGGCGAAGCGAGCATCGCTGCCGGGCCGGTCGGTCGCACCGTCAGCGCATCAACCAACATGACGCTCGACGCCGCGATTCTTTCCTACTCGCGCAGCAAGGGGGCATTCATCGGGGCGGCAGTGAAGGGTGTTGTGATTAACCCGGACAACGACCTCAACGAAGCGTTCTACGGGATGAAGGCCAACGACCTGTTGACCGGCAGCACGCGCGTCGGGACGCCAGTTCCGAGCGTCGTGCGTTCATTTTCACTGGCACTCAATCGCTATTCGCGACGATAAACTTACGCCATCCTGGATTTGGACGAGAAGGAGATAATTGATGAAATGTTCGCTGGAAAAAAGCTTCGTTGCCGTGCTGTTCGCGTTGGCGCTCGTGGTGTCGGCGGCGAATGCTCCGGATGCAGCAGCACAGACGCAGCGCCGACGCAAAGTGAGCGACCCGGTCGAAGCGGGCGACGCGAAGCGGATGAACGAAGCCGCGAAGAAGGCGGCGAGCGCGGCCCGCGTCTTTGAAGAGATCATGGCCGCGCCGGACAATACCATCCCGCGCGAGTTGCTTGACCGTGCCGAGGCGGTCGCCGTGTTCCCCGGCGTGTTGAAGGCGGGCTTCGTCATCGGTGGGCGCGGCGGCAGCGGCGTCATCAGCCGCCGCATGCGCGACGGGTGGAGCGTGCCCGCGTTCTTCAAGATGGGTGGAGCGAGCGTCGGTGCGCAGATCGGCGCGTCGAAGACCGACTTTGTGTTGCTGTTTATGAACGAGGGGGCGCTACGCGGCTTGTTGGAGGACAAGATCGAAATGGGCGGCGAAGCGAGCGCCGCCGCCGGGCCGGTCGGTCGCTCTGCCAGTGTGACGACCAATCTGACGCTTGATGCCGGGATACTTTCGTACTCGCGCAGCAAGGGCGCGTTCGTCGGGCTGGAGATTAAGGGCGCAGTGGTCAACCCGGACAACCATCTCAACGAAGCGATCTACAACCGGAAGGCCAACGGCCTGTTGTCAGGCACGCAGCCGCCGGAGATGGCGAACGTCTTTCAGGGCGTGCAAATCTTCCCGCTGACGCTCACGCGTTATTCGCGCAGATAACAAGGACGGCAGTTCCGGCGCGTGTGGTATGGTAACGAGTGGATAAATTGTGAATCGGTAAAGTGTCTTGACGCTGTTGCCGACCCGCTCGTACAATCCACCCCGCCGAACGAATCATGACGCGCGCCTTGCCTCTCTAACAGCGCAAGGGGAAGTGAAGGATCCGAATGCAAGCCCGCACCCAACGACAAAAAGAGATTCTCGAATACATCACGCGCTTCATCGAACGCCACGGCTACGAGCCGTCTTATGCGCAGATCGCGCGTCACTTCGGCGTTTCCTCAAAGGCGACCATCGCCAAGCACATCGAGGCATTGGAGCGACGCGGGCTGCTCGTGCGGCGACGGCCCGACGGCGCGTTCGGGTTAAGTGTGCAGGTCGAGGAAGTGCCGGGCGACGCGACGTGCGAGGTGCCGCTGCTCGGACGCATCGCGGCGGGCGCGCCGATTGATACGGTCGACGACCGTGAGACGATCACAGTCCCGCGCTTTCTGCTCGGCCGCGTGCGACCCAGTCAGGTTTATGCGCTGCGCGTCGCGGGCGATTCGATGATCGACGAACACATCTGCGACGGCGACATCGCGTTGATTGAGAATCGCACCGAGGCCCGCGACGGCGAGATCGTTGTCGCGCTGATCGAAGGCAGCCGCGCCACGCTGAAGCGACTCCGCCGCATCGGCGCCGAAGTTGAATTACGCCCCGCCAATTCACAACTTGAGCCGATTCGATTGCACGCCTCGCAAGTCACCGTGCAGGGAATCTTCCGTGGCCTTCTTCGCCCGGCAACATAACCAGGATCAGGGTTGAACACATCTCCTGTCTCTATAGACTTTCACTTTTGCCTTCTACCTTTTTACTTTTCCCTTACTATTTAACACGTGTCCCGCTGTTCATTTGAAGTAGCGTAAGCGAACATCTCGTGCCCCTGTCTGTATGGCTTTTGCGCAACTGTCGGATACTCTAAAGCCGGTTTTCGACGCGCCATCGTCGCCCGGTTGCTGGCACACGGCTTGCCGCCTGCTGACGTTAACTGATACCAAACTGAACCCCCCGAACAACAGCTTGTACGCTGTTTGTCCTTTGTCGATTTTGAGAAAGGCAAGGAGTTAATTCTATGACCGAGAAGGTAAAATCCAACACTATGAAAATCGCGATTCTAATCGAGCAGAATGTCGAGGATGTCGAGTTTCAAATTCCGTACAAAGTTCTGCCGCAGACGGGCGCCGAAGTAACTGTGCTCGGCTCGCGCCTGAACGAGAAGTATGCCGGCAAGCAGGGACAACTCTCCATCAAGGCCGACGCGACGACAACCGACGCGCGCGCCGAGGATTTCGACGCAGTGGTGATTCCGGGCGGATGGGCACCCGACAAGATGCGCACCAATATGAAGACGGTGCGCTTCGTGCAGGACGCGCTTAACCAAGGCAAGCTCGTCGCCGCCGTCTGCCACGGCCCGCAGGTTTTGATCGAAGGCGACATGCTGAAGGGCAGACGCGCGACCGGCTTCCGCGCGATTCGCAAGGACATGCAGAACGCCGGCGCGAACTACGAAAACATGCCGGTGGTGACGGACGGCAACCTCATCACGTCGCGTCGTCCGGCTGATCTGCCGGTCTTCGTTGCCGCGATCATGCGCTACCTCAACATCGAGCCGAAGAGTTTTCAACTGCCGTCCGAGAACGACATGAATTACGAATGGTGGAAACTGGCCGAGGAGTTCGGCGGCTCAAGCAAGAGCGAGATTGTTGACGGCATCAACACTGCGATTCGCGGCGAGCGTTACGCGATGACAGCTTTCGAGAAGTATGCCGAGAAGGCGACCGCGCAGGATTTGCGCGACCTCTTCAACGAGATTGCCGCGAGCAAGGGGCGCCACATCCAGATGCTCGAAGCGCGGCTCGTGTCGCTGGACGAAAAGGAAACCTTGCCGGCGGCGGGCAGCGGCGCGTGGGCGACCCTGAAGAGTTGGTTGCAGTCGAGCGATGACACATCCCTGATGCAGCGCGCGTTGGGCGACTTACAGACCGGCGTGGTCGACGCTTACAACTTAGCGAATATGCACACCGACCCGTTGACGGCTGCGATCTACGACGAGATTGAGATCGAGACCGCGAAGCAGGAACAGCGCGTCGCCGACATCTATCATGCACGCCTCGGCACAAACGAGACGCAGCCGGCGAAGCCGACGACCGGCGCCGCTGTAACGGCTTGATACTGAGGCGCGCGAAATCATTTGAGATCGAGTGTAGCGGCAGTCACTGCTAACACAGAGACACAGAGGTCACACGGAGGACACAGAGGGTTAATGTTATTCTCTGTGCTTTCTGTGAATCCTCTGTGTCTCTGTGTTAAGCCTTACGATCCTCGCAACGCAATCTCTCGATGACAAGTAACTCGGCACAATCTCACGCAACTGAAGCTCCCGTCCACTAATCACTGCGGTCTGAGGACCAGAGTCGCCTCGTCGGCGAGGGCGATGTGGTCGCCGTTGCGGAACTCCGCGAGGACGCCTTTGGTAAGTTCTCGGTCGTTGATCTTCGTTCCGTTGGTGCTTTCATCCATCAGATAAAACTGCTTGCCGTTCTGCATGATCGAGCAGTGGCGGCGAGAGATTTTCCGCTGAGCATCACAGATCACGATGTCCGCCGTTCCATCCGGCGGCCCGTGCGACCCGATTATCATCTCACTCTTGTTGAGCGGAAAAACTTGACCCCGGCACGCGCCTTCGATCCCTTCGAGCACCCATGTGTGTGCGTGTTTGGGCGGCCTGACGGCGAGCGGCGTTCCAGAGCGGAACCAGAAGTACGCCCCGATGACCGACGAAGCGAGGACGAAGCCGAAGACGCTGAGCACCAGCACGAGTTGAAACCTCGACTGACACTGCGCCAGGCAGGCGTCGATGTCCTGCTTGATGAGTTGCGCCCCGTCGTGATTCGGATACAGCGCGAGGGCCTCGTCGATCAACTCGCCGGCCCGCTCGCACTCGCCACACCCCGGCGTGTCCGAACCTGTCATCACCGCCATCGCCTCATTAACCAAGCGGTACGTTTTGATCCTCGTCAGCATTCGCTGCGATTCTTTGCCGGGGAATTTCTTAGCGAACTCGGCGGCCTCGCGCTCCGCGTCTTCGTAACGGTCGTCCCTCAGAGCCTCGCTCACTTTATCAACAGCGGCTTTCTTGCGGCCCTCTTTGGCGAGTTGTTGCACCTCTCTCTGGTGCTCCCTAATCTCAGCATCAATCGCCTTGATGCTTTCAGCGTCGGCGATGGGGTCGAGCAGGTTTTTCCTTGAGCGGTCGTAGTCGCTTTGCTTCGTGGGGTCCGGCTCGCGGTCATGCAAATTCTGCAACTGTTGCAGCATGCTGCGCCGCTGGTCATCCTCGGACTGCGACGGTGAATCGGCCCCGGAGGTCGACGGGGTTGACCTTTGGGCGGAGCCTCTGCGTCTGCCGAGGACGTTCAGCGCTTTGGGGCTGATGCTTTTGACCTCGACGTGCACCGCGTTGTTCCGCGCTTCGAAAATGATTCTCGTAAATTCGACCATCCCCGCTTTCTCCGCCCGCCGCAAGCCCGCCTGAATTGCGTTAAGGTCGGCCCCCGATAGATCGAACACGGCTTCGTCGGTTCCGTGGGGCGTGGTCGTCGGAGCGGCGATGATGACACCGTTGGACCGGAGTGCCATCAGCGCGGGCCGCCAGGAGCTTTCATCGCCGATGCTCGCCTTGTCGGGGGTCGCGATGCCGCGGGCTCGCGCCATCCGAAGGATCAGGTCGAGTTGTTTTTCAGGGCTGCGATAGCCGGAGGTGAACCGCGTCCCCGGCGGCAAGTACTCTTGCAGCATGGTGTAGGAAAGCCGCCGGATAAAGTTTTCTTTTAAGCCATCGCGTTCCAACTGCTCATACTCGTCGCTCAGGCCCTGCATCGGGTCGTCCTGAGCACGCGCCACCATTGCCGACCATGCAAAACCCGGCATCACTCCGGGTGGAAACGAC
>JACDEG010000339.1 GCA_013816505.1 Pyrinomonadaceae bacterium
TCCTACTCGTATCTGAGCGCGACCATCGGATCAACCTTCGTTGCGCGGCATGCGGGGATGTAGCACGCGAGGAGCGTCACTGAAGCGAGCAATAGCGCCACGCCCGCGAACGTTACCGGGTCAGTCGCGGACACGCCGTAGAGCACATTCTGAAGCACACGCGTGAGGGCGATTGACGCGAGTAGTCCGAAGAGGATGCCGAAACAGACGAGCGTTAGTCCTTCGGCGAGTACGAGACGCAACACGTCGCTCCCTTGTGCGCCGAGCGCGACGCGGATGCCGAACTCGCGTGTGCGACCGCTGACGAGATATGCCATCACGCCGTATAGACCCGTCGCCGCAAGCAGCAATGCCAATACGCCGAACGCGCCCGACAGCCACGCTAATAGCTTTGCCGGAGCGAGCGGTGTACGCATGTGTTCCTGCATCGTTTTGACGTTCGTCAGCGGAAGGTCTCGATCAAGCGCTTTCACTTCGTCACGCACTTGATTTATCAACGCGCCCGGATCACCGCTCGTGCGGACATGCAGAGTCATCTCCGAACGATAGCGTTGCGCCAGCGGACGATAGCCGTAGAAGACAGGACGCTCGGCTAATTGCACATACTTGATGTCACGCACGATGCCGACGACCTCAAGGTAATCGCCTTTGGAATCCATGCGGATATGTTTACCAATAGCATTGCCGTCGGGCGTGATGCGTCGCGCCAGAGTTTCGTTGACGATGATGACATCGGGACTCGTTGCCGTATCCTGATTGTTGAAGTCACGTCCACTGACGAGTGGTATTCCCATCGTTTTGAAATAGTCCAGACCGATGGTGTTGTGCGATAGCAACGAATCCTCATCAAAGCGGGCGGCTTCGGTAGGCTCGCCTTCGATGTATAAGGGCGACACGCTCTTCGGTCCTCCGAGCGGCACAAACTCCGTCAGAGTTGCCGCACGCACTCCAGGCAAAGCGCGCACGCGCTCAAGCAACAGCTCCTGGAAACCTCTGCCGCGCGGCGTGTTGTATTTTGCGAGTCCGAGGTCAAATGACATCATCAATGCGTTATCAAGCGCAAAGCCAGGCTCGGCGTGCTGCGTGTTGCGCAAGTTTCTGATGAAGAGTCCAGCGGCGATGAGCAGCAGCAGCGAGACGGCGACCTGCGCAACGACGAGCAGGTTGCGCAAGCTCAAACGACGGCGCGAGAAACCGACCTCCTCGTCCTTAAGCGCAGACACGAGATTCGGCTTCGAGGCTTGGAGGGCAGGCACGAGCCCGAAGACAACGGCGGTCAGCATGGAGAGCAGCAGCGTATAAGCGAAGACGCGCACATCAGGACTCGTATCGAGCGTCGCACGCATTCCGCCTGACTCTTGCGGCAGCAGATTCTGCAACAGATCAGCGCTCCACAACGCGAGCAGCAGACCGGCAGCGCCCCCCGCGAGCGCGAGCAGCAAACTCTCCGTCAGAAGTTGCCGCACGACGCGCCAGCGACTCGCGCCGAGAGCGAGGCGGACGGCAATCTCTTTGCGGCGCGCGGCGGCGCGGGCGAGCAGCATGTTAGCGACGTTGGCGCACGCGACGAGCAGCACGAGCGTCACGACCGTCATCAGCAACCCGACGACGAAAAGGGTCGTCGCGCGTCCCTCTGGCGGAACCATCAAGCCGCGCGCGGGAACAACCGTCACATCCCTGCCCACCGATCCTTCAGGTTCCGAAAAGCGTGCGCGCCGCGCTTGATGAAGGCGGCTCGCAATCGTGCTGATCGCGGCTTGCGCCTGCGTGAGCGTGACATCGGATTTGAGTCGCCCTAACACACTCAGCCAGCCATCGTCCGGCGAGGTGAGCGAAACGGAGCCGGGTTGCACAAGCGGCTCGCTAATCATCGGAACCCACAGGTCGGGTGGCGAGACGATGCTTGCGCCCGCGAAGTTTTCCGCCGTGATGCCGATGATCGTGAATGAGTGATTGCTGAGGAGAATCGTTTTACCAATTATTTCTTTGTCTGAATTGAAATGTCGCTTCCACAGGTGGTCGCTGATGACCGCGACCGGATGCGTACTCGGAGTGCGGTCTTCTTCCGGCAGGAACCCGCGACCTTGTGCGGGCGGCGTGGCGAGCACATCGAAGTAGTTGCCGGTGACGATCTCGCCCCAGATACGCTCCGTCTCGTCGCCGCGCGTCAAACTCATCGGCCGTTGCGCGTAAGCCGCAAGACCCGCGAAGACTTCCCCTTCATCACGATAGGCGATGTAATCCGGGTATGAAGAGGCCATCCCGTCCCACAGCCGCACGAGTTCCCCGGAGCGCGGCATGGGCAATGGACGAAGCAGCGCGGCGTTGACGAAGCTGAAGATCGTCGTGTTAACGCCGATGCCGAGCGCAATCGAGAGGACGGCGAGGGTAGTGAATCCTCTGCTCCGCGCCAGCATCCGCACTCCGTAACGCACATCTTGCCAAATTGTTTTCATCGCCATCTCCTATTCGTATCGAAGAGCAATCATCGGATCGACCTTCGTCGCGCGCCGCGCTGGGATATAGCAAGCGAGTAGCGTATCGGCTGTGCCAATGCCCAACGTCAGCGTCACCACCGCGACGAGCGTAAAGCCCGGCGATTTCTACAACATCCGAAAGCCATAGCGTACGTCCTGCAATAGAGTTCCAATCATCTTCTTACCGCCTCTTTTCTGCTCACTCATGTCTGAGCGCAATCATCGGATCAACCTTCGTCGCGCGTCTGGCTGGAAGATAGCTGGCGAGAGACGCGACCACGAGAAGCAGCAAAGCAACGCTGCCGAAGGTCACGGGGTCGCTCGTGCTAACGCCATACAGCAGACTCTCCAGAAAGCGTGTTGCGGCGAGCGATGCGGCGAGACCGAGACCGACGCCGATGAGCGCGAGCCGGACGCCTTGCCCGACGATGAGTCTGAGCACGTCCGTTGGCTGTGCTCCGAGAGCCATCCGCAAGCCTATTTCGCGCGTCCGTCCGGCGACGCTGTAAGAGATCACACCGTAGATGCCCAACGCCGCGAGCAGCAGCGCAAGCGCGCCGAAACTGCCGAGCAGCACGGCGGCGGCACGCGCCGGGAGCAACGACAGCCCCATGTGTTCGGCGAGCGTCTTCACGTCATAGATTGGCAGCGTCTCGTCGAGCGCCTGCACCGTGCGGCGAATCGCGTGGACGGCAGCCGTCGGTTCAGTGCGCGTCCGCGCCAGCACCGTGATGTGATTGTTATAAGCTTGCAGCAGCGGTTGATAAATAAATGCGTGTGGGCGTTCGCCGAGCGTGATGTACTTAGCATCTTTCGCCACCCCGACGACTTCCGTGAAAGGTCCGTCGCCGTCACCGTAGCTGATGCGCTTACCCGTTGCGGATTCATTCGGGAACAGTTGCCGCGCGAGCGTCTCGTTAATGATGCAGACGGCGGGCGCGCCTTCTCCGTCGCGCGCGTCGAACTCACGCCCACCGACCAGCGGCGTCTTCAAGGTCGAGAAATATTCCGTGCTGATCTGCGCGTAATAAACATCTGTCGGCTTCTCGCCGGGTGCGAGGACCTGTCCTTCACGGAAAACGCTCGTCGTCGAATGATTGAGGCTCAAAGGAACCTTCGTGGCGAGCGTCACGCTTTCGACCTCCGGCAACGCCGCGACGCGCTCCGTCAGTTGACGATAGAACTCGCGCCCGCGCGTTTTGTCGTAGCCCTGCAACCCGACATCAACCGACATGGCGACCATCTGTTCCGGTCGAAAGCCGGGATCAATCGTGTGCGCCTGCTGAAGACTGCGCAGCACCAGCCCGGCGCAAATCAGCAGCAACAACGAAAGCGCCATCTGCCCGACGATCAGCGCGCCGCGCAGACGCGAACGCTTAAATCCGGCAAGCGGCGAATCGTCCTTGAGCGACGACACGAGATCAGGTTTCGTCGCTTGCAGCGCGGGAACAATGCCGAAGATGATGCCGGTTGCGACTGACAAAAACAGTGTGAAGCCGAACACTCGCGAGTCAATTGCGAGTTCGAACAAAATCGAGAAATCAATCGGCGGCTTGAACGCGACGGCGAGGTCGTTGATCCAGAGTGTTAGCAGAAGTCCGACCGCACCGCCCGCCATTGAAAGCATCACGCTCTCCGTCAACAACTGCCGCACGATCCGCCAGCGATTCGCACCCAACGCCAACCGAATCGCAATTTCTTTGCGCCGCTCGGTCGCACGCGCGAGCAGCAGGTTCGCCAGATTCGTACACGACAGCAGCAGCACCAGCAACACCGCGAGCATCATCGCACCGGCAAATCCGATGGTGCCGTTGCGCAGCATCGGGATGATGCCGAGCGGCACGAGTTCGATCTTCGTCCCTTCGTTTTCAGGTAACGGATGTTCCCGCGCGAGGTTCTGCGCGATGACGTTCAGCGAGGCCCGCGACTGCTCCTCAGACACGCCGGATGGGAGACGCCCAAAGACAAACAAACGCCCGTCGCTACGCGCTTTGAGATAGTCGTTACCCGGCTCGATCTCGCGTTGCATCATCAACGGAACCCACACGTCCGGAGCGAAGACTCTGTCCGTTCCGTTGAATTTCTGCGGCGCGACGCCGACGACGGTGAAGGCTCGATTATTGAGGGTGATGGTCTGACCGATGAGATTTGGGTCGCCACTGAAGCGACGTTGCCAGAAGTCATAGCTGACGACGGCGACGGGGTGCGTGCTCGGGGTGCGGTTCTCTTCCGGCGCGAACGTGCGCCCGGCGAATGTGCGAACGCCGAGCACGTCGAAGTAGTTGCCGCTGACGAGATACCCCCAGATGCGTTCGTTCGCGTTGCCTGTGCTGAGACTCATCGGCGCGTAGCGATACGCCGCGAGTCCATTCAGCGCGTCACCGCCGAGGTCGCGGAAATCTTCATAATTCGGATATGAAAAAGCTCCGTCACCACTAACGAAGAAGAGTTCCCGCGGACGTTCGACCGGCAACGGTCTGAGCAACACCGTGTTGAGTAGCGTGAAAATAGAAGCGTTGGCACCGATGCCGAGCGCGAGCGACATCACCGCGACGAAAGTAAAACCCGGTGTCTTCAGTAACCGGCGCATACCAACTCGTAAATCCTGCCCCAGCGTTTCCATGTGATTTCTCATCTGCATGATGAAGAGTGGGTGAAAGGTAGTAAGCCAACAAACTATTTGGGCAGCTACCATGTGGTGCTCGAAATCTCTCGGAGCCTTGCCATTTGCGAGCGTTGTGCCAACGACGCACTTATCCATTGATCGCCTAATTATTGAGTTTTCAGGCGAACGTGAGATCGGATACTCGAACGTCATTGTTCACTTCCGGGATTAAGCATTCCCAAAAGTGAAACTTGTCGGTGGTTCAGTTGACGGTTGATCTATGACTAAGGCGCGGGGATTAGCGTTCCATGAAAGGGGCGTGCCAAAAAAATCTTCACCGGCAAAATAATGATACGAGCGGATGGCGCGGATGCCAGCCCGTTAGCGGACGTTTTCCACCAGCATGATATCGCTTTCGTGTCGGTCGATTTGCACGTATAGAATTGATTGGCCGTCGGGCGAAACGGTAAGACTTGGCACCCTGACATCAAGTTCTTTGTCGAGCGTTGCGAGCTGCGTCGTCCGCCCCGTTCGAAAGTCAAAAAACTCAAGCGCCGGGCGAGCATTGACCTTCGAGTTGAGCAGGTAAACACCTTGCTCCATCACGGCCCAGAGGCCCATGGATGCTTCGTTATACACGCGAACTTCCTCGCCACCATCCACCGGTGTCCGCCACAAGCCGGGAAGATCGCGGTCTTTCGTATAGAAGACGAAGCGGCCATCCGCTGACTCAAAAGCTTCTCGTCCACCTTGTTTTGTGACCTGCACCGCCTGGCCGCCCTCGGCTGGCATCTTCCATACCTGCCACTCTCGGCTGCGATTCGAGCCGAAGTAAATCCATCGCCCGTCTCTGGACCAGCTCGGACGCACTTCGTTGGAAGTTTCAGTGGTCAGACGGCGCGGAGATCCGCCTTCCGGGCTGAGCACGTAGATGTCCTTGTGGCCTTCGATGGCCCGGTCGAAAACAACAGATCGATTGTCCGGCGACCAGCGCGGCGTGCCCAATTCTGGTCCGCCAAAGAAAGTTAATTGGACAAGTTTAGCGCCCTCACTATCACACATCCATATTTCTCTGCTTCCAGAACGGTCCGATGCGAAGACTATTTGTTTGCCGTCCGAAGAGAAATGGGGACTGATGTCTCCGTGCGTCGAGGAGATAAATTTGATTGGCGATGTCCGTGTGCCCGTCGAACTCGGCACTTTGACTCGCCAGATGTTTGTGTCAAGCGCGTCTTGCACGTATGCGAGGCGGTCACCGAGACGCGACACGGCCGGGGCAGTGCTGTTCTCCTGGCCCGTCGGCAGACGCTCAGGTGTGCCGCCGGAAACCGAGATTTTCCATAGATTGAAGTTGCCACCACGATTCGACGAGAACACCACCACACGCCCGTCGTCGCTCCAAGCCACGCCATTCATCGCCTGGTTGTCAGAAGTGAGACGCCGAGGTTCACCGCCGCCAGTTGGTACAAGATGGACATCAGTGATGCCTGTCTCGACCCACCGAGTAAAGGCTAGGGTTTGACCATCAGGCGAGAAAGCAGCTCTCGTATCGCCAACGTACTGGGCGGGCGGTGATGTCAATCTGCGCTTTTGACCGGTCTCGATGGTGAGCAAATAGATGCTGTTCGGCTCCTGTGGTGTCTCTTTACCTGAAAATGCCAAGAGTTTTCCATCTGGAGACCATGACAGCCCGCTGCCAATACGAAAGGGATCAGATGCCGTCGCCGAGAATAACTTGCGTTCCGGGCCACCCAGAGCTGGAACGGTGAAAATTGCGTTTTCCGATTCACGGATGAAAGCGATGCGGCGACCATCAGGCGACCATGCTGGGTACCAC
>JACDEG010000340.1 GCA_013816505.1 Pyrinomonadaceae bacterium
GATAAAGGCGGCCAGCGAATTAAGTCCGACCGCGAGCAGCGCCGCGCCCGCCGCGAAGCAGGCATAGCCGACGTAGCGTTGCGCGCGCGCGCCGATGACGATGCCCCAATCGACGAGGAACAGCCACGTGCCGTGCGCGAAGTGCCACACGGTCGAGGTGATGCCGACCACGTATAGCGCAACGACCCACGGCAACTGCATCTCACGCTGGACGATCTCGTAAGCCCGGTCGGGGTGGTGCGCGACGGCTTCTGTGTTCAAGCCAGGGATCAGGCCGAAGCGGAAATTGAGGAGGTGAAATAAGATGAAGACAAATAGGAAGGCGCCCGTCACGCGCTGCACGGTGTAGAGCCAATTGCGCGCGTAACCATAGTTCAGGTTGTTCGGGCCGGCCTCCAGACTAATCTTCAATCCATAGACGGCGTGGAACGTGAGCGGCAGGAAGATGCCGAAAATTTCCACCAGCAATACATACGGGATACCTTGCAGCGCCACCACCGATTCGTTGTACGCGGCGGCCCCGGAGAGTGCCTTCGAGTTGGTGTAGAAGTGCTCCAGTAGAAACACGCCGAGCGGCACGATGCCGGACAGTTGGAATAGTTTGCGGAGGACGAAAGCTTTGTTTAGTCGGACAGCCATCTTAAAAATGACGCTCCTTCATCGAGAGAAAATCGCCTTGACCACGATCTTCCGAAACGACGGGTACGGCGTCCGTCGCGCCGGTTAGTTGGATTTGAGTGAACGTTCATGATTATATCGCCGAAAGTCTGAAAAGCAATTTTCAAAAACTTCGCATATTGACACTTCGGCATGACCAAAACACCACGGGCTTAGTGTAAACAACTTGCCTTATAAGGTTAAATGAAAAATCTTGCGATACTTGTTGAGAGATACTTATAATCAAACGTGCAAATCGAAACCTTAAAAATCTTTTGCGACCTGGTCGAGACGCAGAGCTTCTCGCAAGCCGCCGAGCGCAATTTCGTTACCCAGTCGGCGGTCAGCCAGCAGGTGCGTGGACTCGAAGAGAAGTTCCGGCGGCGTCTGCTGGAACGCGTGCGTGGGCGGCGCGAGGTGCATTTGACTGAGGCCGGCGAGACTTTTTTGCAGACCAGCCGCGCTGTGCTGGCCGCTTACGCGCAACTCGAAGAGCAGATGAACGGGCTGATTGGGACGGTCAAGGGCACCGTCCGCGTCGCCACCGTTTATAGCATCGGGCTGTACGAACTGCCGCCCGTGGTGCGCCGCTTTATGGAGCTTTACCCGGAGGCGAAGATCGACCTTGAATACAGCCGCACGACGCGGGTGGTACGCGACATCCTGAGCGGGACCGTCGAACTCGGCGTCGTCGCGTACCCAGAAAAGAAGCGCGGCCTGACCGTCGTGCCGCTGCCTGGCGACCGCCTGGTGCTGATCTGTCAAATCAGCCACCCGTTTGCGAAACGCAAAAAGCTACAGGCGAGTGACCTACACGATCAAGGCTTCGTGCTGTTTGAGCGCGACATCCCGACGCGGCGCGCCACCGACCGCATTCTGCGCTCGCACGGCGTTTCGGTCCGCCGCGTCGCCGAGTTCGACAACATCGAAACCATCAAGCGCGCCGTCGAGGTCGGCTTCGGCGTCGCCATCGTGCCGCGTCCGAGCGTGCTCGACGAACAGCGCAGCGGCCAACTCGCCGTCGTGCCACTGGCCGAACCTGAATGGACGCGCACCGTCGGCATCATCTATCGCAGTGACCGCGCCCTCAGCAGCGCCGCGCGAAAGTTCATCGAACTATTGGCGGCGTGAACATCATGGACGAGCTGACCGAGCTTTCAGCGACCAATTTGGCGGCATTGATCCGCGCCCGCACCGTTTCACCAGTCGAAGTCGTCAACGCCTACCTCCACCGGGTGGAACAATTCAACGCGGAGCTTAATGCGGTCGTGACTATCGCGCCCGACGCGCTGGACCGGGCGCGCGAGGCGGAAGCGGCAGCGATGCGCGGCGGTCAACTCGGCCCGCTACTCGGCGTGCCGGTGACGATCAAAGACACGATTGACACGCGCGGTCTGCGGACGAGTTACGGCTCGCGCTTGTACGCGAATCACGTCCCCGATACGGACGCGCACGCCGTCGCGCTGCTGAAACAAGCGGGCGCGATTATCTTCGGCAAGACGAATGCCTCGGAATTTGCAATGGCGCTCGACACCGACAACCCTGTCTTCGGGCGGACGAGCAATCCACACGAACTGAACCACACGCCGGGTGGCTCAAGCGGCGGCGAGGCGGCGGCGATCAGCGCGTGTCTGTCCGCGGCGGGAATCGGCAGCGATTTGTCCGGCTCGATCCGCGTGCCCGCCCACTGTTGTGGAGTGGTCGGATTGAAACCAACCGCCGGGCGCGTGCCGAGCGGCGGACACCAACCGCCGGTCGCCGGCGCGCTCGCCATCGGCGCGAGCATCGGCCCGCTGGCGCGGCGTGTCGAAGACCTCGCTCTGTTGCACGACGTACTGACCGCGAATGACGCACACGCGCGACCGTTGTATCAATCGTCGCCGGGACAGGAATCGTATGTCCAAAACCTGCGCGGCCTGCGAGTCGCATGGTACACGGACGACGGCGTGGTGCCGGTCACGACGGACACGGAGCGGGCTGTCGAAGCGGCTGTGCGCGCGCTTGAAGATGCAGGGCTGGTATCAACCCCTGCGCGCCCGCCCGGCGTCGAGCGTGGCCCCGCCCTGTGGTTCGCGCTGTTCGCCCGCGCCGCCGCGGAATTCCTCGACGTGACATATGACGGGCGCGAAAGGGAAGCAGGGTCAGTCGTCGGACGGATGCTGGCATCTCATAGATCATCAATGCAGACATCAACCACTGAATCGTTAAGACGCACATCAACGCCGACACCAACGGCGGAGTATTCGGCGGCACTTGATGAGCGGGCGGAGTTGCGCGCCTGTTTGATCGAATGGATGAATGCGACGCCACTGATTGTGGCACCGGTGGGCGCGACCTCGGCGACAAGGCACGACGCGCAACGAATTGAAATCAAAGGCCAATCGTTCGGAACATTCCGCGCTTACGGCTACGCGCAGACCTTCAACGTGTTCGGCTTTCCTTCCGTCTGTGTCCCGGCGGGCCAATCGTCGGACGGCCTGCCAATCGGCGTTCAAATCGTGGCACGCCCCGACGCGGAGTATGTCGCGCTCGGCGCCGCGCGCGTCGTCGAAGAAGCGCTGGGCGGGTGGCAACGTCCACGCCGCTTCTGTTCACAACCCGTCGACAATCCGTTATAGTCGCGGTGCTGTTAACTCAAAAGTGACGGGTGATAGGTGACAGGTGACAAGCAAGAGTTAAGGCACGTGAGTTTTCGCGAGCGGCGCCAACGTTTTTTTGGTCAAGCTTCCGGCTGACAGGACGAGTCTTGTGCGGCACGGAATGCAATCTTTCCTGTCACCTGTCACGATTTACCTGTCACGGCTGATTAATTGAGGAGGTGTGGATCAATGGGTGGTGAAATCTTTCTGATTTTCCTGATGTTCATCGCCGTCAGCGCGCTTGTCGTCGCCGCCAAGACGATCAAGATCGTGCCGCAGGCGACCGTTCTGCTGATCGAGCGGTTGGGCCGTTTCAGCCGCGTCGCGACGAGCGGCCTCAACGTCATCGTGCCGTTTCTCGACAAGCCGCGCGGCGTCTTCTGGACGAACGTGCGCCCCGGTCTCGCTTCGATTGACCTGCGCGAGCAGTACATCGATTTGCCACCGCAGCCTGTCATCACGCGCGACAATGTAACGATCCATGTTGACTCGGTGGTGTACTGGCAGATTACCGACCCGATCAAGGCGGTCTACGAAATCAACGACCTGGTCGGCGGACTCGTGCAGTTGACGATTACAGGCATGCGCTCGGTGATGGGCGAGATGGATTTGGATCACACGCTTTCGTCGCGCGACCAGATTAACTCGAAGTTACGCCTGATTCTCGACGAGGCGACCGACAAGTGGGGCGTCAAGGTGACGCGCGTTGACGTGAAGAATATCAACCCGCCCGAAGACGTGCGCCTGACGATGGAGAAGCAGATGACGGCGGAGCGCAACCGCCGCGCACTGGTATTAGAGGCGGAGGGCGACAAGCAGGCCGCGATCACGCGCGCCGAGGGCGAGAAGCAGGCGGCGATTACGCGCGCCGAGGGCGATAAGCAATCGGCCATCCTTCATGCCGAAGGCTCGGCGCAGGCACGTCTGCGTAACTCTCAGGCGGAGTCCGAGGCCATCGAGATCATTTCGCAAAAGATGCTCGGCCACGGCAACCCGGCGCAGTACATGATTACCTCGCGCTACATTGAAAGCTTGAAAGAGATGACGAACAGCAAAAATTCCAAAGTCATCTTTATGCCAATCGAGACTTCGAGCCTGCTGTCCGGCGTCGGCGCGATCAAAGAGATGTTGGCGGAAACCGGCGAGAAGCGTCTGCCAGAGGACGATGGCGACAACCGCGACAACCGCAAAGTCCTCCCGTCGACTCCACAACGCCAGTTGCCGGGCTGACGAAAAATTTACGTGCGCATCAAGCCGTCAGGCCGCCGGCCTCTTACGCCAACAACTTCTGATACCGCAATGCAATCACTTCGACGACGGTGACAGGATGATGGTTTCTTTCGCTGCCGCGTTGACCGCCTGCGGCGTGAATGGCAGTGTGCGCGGAGTTGCGGCGCTCCAATCGGCGAGTTGATCCGTCCAGTGCTGGCTTGTCGGGTCGCCGGACTGTCCGAGCGTGATGCCGTGATGTGTGTTATCCCAGTTCGACAAATCGGCGATCAGTCGCATTGAGACTCCTGCGCCGACATTGACGGTCGGAAAATCCCGACTGCTTCCGCGTTGCGGGAAAGGTTGGATGGCGAACTGCTTTCCGACCACCAGCGCGCCGGCCAGTGGGTGTGCGAACCGCACCTGCGCGGAGCGCCCCCACGTCCACTGCGCTTCGTCGGCGCCGTACTGCTTCACGAATGACGCCCGCGCTTCGGTCACGCAGTTACGCAGCAGTCCGGCGTAATCTTTGTACTCCGTGGGCAGCCAGTCGCGCGGACGCTCGACAATCAAACGGTCGAGGAGCGTTGAACGGTTCGGCCAGACGTAAGCCTTCGCGCCTTCAGCCCCCAGCGCCGCGGTCAAAATCTTTCCGGCGAAAATTCCACGCACCGTCGCAATCAGTAGCGCCGCGCGCGACTCCGGCACGATCTGCCCGTCCCAACTCTCGAAGAGTTTGATCGCCTCACGCCACCCATTATCATCATCACCACTACCACCATCGGCGGATGATGGGGCGGCTTCGCGTGCGACCTCGACGATCTCACGCGCGAACATCATCGCGGAGTGCGAATGCACATCACCCTGAATGACACGAAAATCTTCAACGGTGAGTTTCGGTTTCGCCATCAACATCTCGTGGATACGACGCGAGCGATCCGGCGACGCCCAGGCGTGCGTCAGGTGATGCGGGTAGCTCTGGCCGACGACGCGACTGTTGGCGGTGACGATCATGCCCGACGGGGGGTTGTAGACGTGCGGCAATTGATCGAACGGAATCATGGCCGTCCACTCGCCTGCGTCAATCGAGCCGTCGTACGGAACGCTGCCGTCGCCGCTCTTTCTGATGGGGATCTGGCCGGCTCCGTAATAGCCGATATTCCCGTCAACATCGGCATAGACGAAATTCTGAGTCGGGCCGCGGTAACTTTTGAGTGCGTCGCGAAACTCGTTCCAGTTGCGCGACCGATTCAGCCGCTCGAAGCCTTCAAACTCGACGCCCTGCGGATCAAGCGCCGTCCAGCGCAGCGCATACCGCTCGCCGTCCTTTTCAAACACGACCGGGCCGTGCCGCGTCACCGTCACTTCGTGCGCCACCGTGTCAACCGCGGTCGAGGTCAAGCTCTGACGCACCTTGATCTCTTCCACGCGCACCTCGGCGTCGCGCCACCCGGCGGGCGTCTGGTAGCGGCGCGGGTTCGCGGGATCGAACTTCTCGCGATAGATGTCCTGCACGTCGGGGCCGAGGTTGGTTACGCCCCACGCGATTCGTTCGTTGTGGCCGATGATAATGCCGGGCGCGCCCGGTGATGTCACGCCTGCGACACTCACGCCCGGCGCGGACAGGTGCGCGAGATACCAGATCGAGGGCGCGGTCGGCTGTAGATGCGGGTCGTCGGCGAGTAAAGGCTTGCCCGTCGTGGTGCGTGTGCCGTTAACGACCCAGTTGTTGCTCGCGGCGGCGTGCTCCATGTGCAGCCCGATGCGCGCCCGCGTGCGTGCCGAAGTCGCTTCGATTTCCGCGAGCGTGCGTACAGTCTCCGGGGCTCGGTCGAGCTTGACGGTTGAAGGTGTCGATTCATTAAGTCGGGCGGCGGCGCGGCGTGCGCTCTTCTTGTTCACTTGGTCCGTGCCAACAACAAGCACGTTGTGCGGCGATGTGCGAGGGAAGAGCGCGCTCTTTTTATCAGCGGGGAGGTCGACGAACATCGCGTTCATCAAATCGAGCCGCCACGTGGTCGAAAGCGCCTCGGCGAAATTCTTTCCGACGACAAGTGAATCCGCGATTGTCCACGGACGCGGACTGTAGCGCAGCACACGGAACTCGACGGGAAGTGTTTCCGGCGTGCGCGAGTTGATAAAGGCGTTGACGCCGCGCGCATAAGCTTCGAGGAGGGCGCGAGTCCGCGGCGAGGTCTTCAGCGCGGCGGATGCTTCGGCGACGCGCGCGAAGCCGAGCGTGCGGCGACGCTTATCCTCTTCGAGCGCGGCCTTACCAAAAATCTCTGACAATTCGCCGCGCGCGCTGCGCCGCAGCAAGTCCATCTGCCATAGTCGATCACTCGCCATGACGAATCCCTGAGCGATGTACAGGTCTTCTTCGTTGGCGGCCGCGATGTGCGGAAC
>JACDEG010000778.1 GCA_013816505.1 Pyrinomonadaceae bacterium
AGGGCGAAGTCTTCACCACGCCGGTCGGCTCGATCTACGGACCGAAGGTGATGATCGTCAACGAGTTCGCCGGGTCAGGCGGTGACCTGCTGCCGTGGCTCTTCCGGAAGGCGGGGGTGTCGGCCCCTTAGTCGGTAAGCGCACGTGGGGCGGGCTGGTCGGCATCTACGACTACCCGCAGCTCATCGACGGCGGGGTGGTGACCTCGCCGCGCGTGGCATTCTTCAACACGGAGGGCGAGTGGGACATCGAGAACCGCGGCGTCGCGCCGGACGTCGAGGTCGAGTTCGACCCGCAGGCGTGGCGGCAGGGGCGCGACCCGCAACTCGAAAAAGCCGTCGAGGTGGTAATGGCGGCACTCCAGAAGAACCCGCCGCCGAAGCCCAAGCTGCCCCCGTATCCGAATTATCAAGTTGCGCCCAAACGCGCCGCAGCCTCGGGTCGAAGGGCTAACCGGTAGGGCAAACACGGGTCGGCGGAATCGACAAAACGAACCCTGTCATCCTGCCCGCCCGTGATTCGTTCTCTCCGAGTAGATGTGTAATTTACATAATGAAAAAGAACTCGCAATCATCTACAGTCATCGCTGATTTCCAGATCAAGAGCACTACGGTGGAAGATGTCCCGCTGGTCTTCTCTTTCATTAGAAAATTGGCTGAGTATGAACGCTTATCTCACGCTGTCGTAGCCACTGAAGACGTGCTCGCGCTTCGACCCTTTTTTGTGACCAAATTGAGGAGGTTCGCACCGCATGACAAGTCTGCCGCGCACGCTCGGACTGCGTGATCTGATCTTGCTGACCATCGGATCGGTGATCGGCTCAGGCATCTTCCTCGTCCCCGGCGCGGTGCTGCGCCAAGTCGATGGTTTCATTCTGCCGGCCATGTTGGTCTGGCTTGTGGGCGGCGTCCTCTCGCTACTCGGCGCGCTGACCTACAGCGAACTCGGCGCGATGAAACCGGTGGCAGGCGGCCTCTACGTTTATATCCACGATTGCTTCGGCAGATTTCCCGCCTTCCTCTTCGGCTGGACGCTGTTCTTCGTCATCAGCAGCGGCGCGGTGGCGACGCTCAGTGTCGCCTTCAGTGCCTACCTCGGCGAGATTGTGCCGCTCACACCATGGCTCTCAAAGCTGATCGCCGTTCTGATGATTGCCGTCGTGACGTTGGTCAATGTGTTCAGCACGCGGGCGAGTGCCGGTCTGCAAAACTGGACGACCGCCGCGAAAGTGTTTGGCATCCTTGTGATGAGCGTCGTCCTGCTCTGGCTCGGACGAGGTTTTCAAGGGTCGGGCGCGGTGCTCTGGCCCGCACAGTACAGCGGGTCGTTCGCATCCGGCTTCGGGCTGGCGATGATCGGCGTCCTCTGGGCTTACGAAGGCTGGCAGTTTGTTACTTACAGCGCGGGCGAAGTCGTCAACGCGAAACGAAATCTTCCGCTCGGCTTAGTGGCGGGTACGGCAGCACTCGTCGGAATTTACTTGAGCGCCAACTTCGGTTATCTCGCGGCATTGGGGCCGACTGGCGTTGCCGATTCTAATCGACTGGCGGCGACAGCCGTTTCAACAATTGTGAGTCCGGTGGCGGCGAAGCTGGTGGCGATCATGATTCTGATCTCGATCTTCAGCGCCGCGAACGGCACGATGCTCACTTCGCCGCGCGTCTATTATGCGATGGCGCGCGACCGCCTCTTCTTTCAACGTCTGGCCGAAGTACATCCGCGATTCAAAACACCCGCGTTCGCCATCATTGCCGGAGCTGTCTGGTCAATCGTCCTCGCCGTCACCGGAACCTTCGAGCAACTGCTCACCTACGTGGTCTTCATCGGTTGGATTTTTTACGCACTGGCGGCGGCTAGTATTTTTGTCTATCGGAGGCGTATGCCCGAAACCGTGCGTCCTTATCGCGTGCCCGGCTACCCCTTAACACCGCTACTGTTCATCGCCGCTGCCGTTGCTCTCGCTTTGAACACCGTCGCCACGCAACCCGCGCGCGCAGCCGTTGGGCTCGGCATCGTCCTCGTCGGTGCTCCTGCCTACTTGATCTGGCGCTCGAAAGGCGGGAGCGTTGACCAAAGTCTGGCGGGAGAAGAATCGGAATAAACGGGTTTATGATTGAGTTTAAAAAGGGCTATCCCGCGCGTAGCCGGCGGCTTCGGCATC
>JACDEG010000779.1 GCA_013816505.1 Pyrinomonadaceae bacterium
GCTCGACTCCGATACGCTGCTTGCCGCTGCGGTCAAGTCGCGCGCGACGTGGAGTGGCGCCCCCGGCAGCCACGCCGAAGACCACGCTGTTTTCAGTCGCTTCGGCGGCGACGACCCACCGCAGCGTATTGTCGCGATCCCGCTCGTCGTCCGCGACCGGGCGGTGGCCGTGCTGTACGCCGACTGCGCCGACATGGACGCGGACGCAATCAACCTCGAAGCGCTGGAAACGCTGATGCGCGTTTCCGGCATGGCCGTCGAGCTTCTCGCCACGAAGCGCCCCGCCGCCAAAGAGTCGACGACCGCCGCGCCCGCACCGTCCTTTTCTTCACAGCCCGCGCCAGAGTCCGCGCCGCCGTCTGATTTGCATGCCGCGACCGACACCTTTGCGGACGCGGAGGTCGCGCCGCCGGCCAGCGAGGTACAGTTCAGCGATGTGTCGGCCAGTGAAATCCCGGATGACACAAGCTTCATGGGATTTGAAATCACCACGCCGCACATCGAGACTGATTTCGCCGAACCCGAAATCAGCGCCCCGCCGTTTGTTGACGAGCCGGTGATGGGAAACGCAAACAGCGCCGTCGCATCAGGCATCGAATCAGGCACCGCGCCGGGCGTCGAGTTAATCGGTGCCGTCGAAGCGCCGCCACAGACCGAGGCTCCCGCTCCGATTGCAGTTGGCAGTACAGCGCCGCTCGGCACGTCACGTCGCTATGGCGCGGACGCCGCCCTGCCAATCGAAGTGCGCGAGGAAGAAAAGCGTTTTCACAACGATGCGCGCCGCTTCGCGCGCCTGCTCGTCTCGGAGATCAAACTCTACAATGAGCACAAAGTGCGTGAAGGGCGCGTCGGAGGCGACCTCTACAACCGGCTCCGCGAAGACATCGACCGCTCGCGCCAAATGTACGACAAGCGCGTTGCGCCGGAAGTGGCCGGTCGCTATGACTATTTTCATCAGGAGTTAGTTAACACCCTCGCCGAAGGCGACCCCTCAAAGCTCGGCGAAGGCTACCCCGGAGCGGCCGTCTCTACCTGATTACTCAAGCGTGACAGGTGACAGGTGACAAGAAAGAATTAAGGCACGCGAGTGTTTCCGAGTAGAGTTAAAGTTTTTGGGTCAAGATGCTGGCTCTGAGGGACGATTTGGTGCGGCACAGAATCCATACTTTCCTGTCACCTGTCACGATTTACCTGTCACGGCTGAGAACTTATCATCCATCACTCAACGTTCAACATCATTCCCGTCGGCAATCTCGGCGCGTCCTCCGCCACATCTAAGCGGCGGAGGTCACGACTAACGAAGGGATCGGCGTCAGCACGATTCTTCGAAGAGCGTGTTTGAGAAATTTTCTTCGAAGGGAGTATTGTCACCAGACACCTTCGACCGAGTGATTCAGCAGACGCCCCAGTTGTCGGATTTTCTCGCCATGCCTCCTCACTTTTAAAGCGCGGCACAACCGTGTCTCTCCTGCGTCCGAAGCCGCGCGACCGGGCGTCCGCGAACGTCAATCAAAGTTACCGAGGTCATCAAAACAGTTTTGCGCACACACTTATTTCAGCGTCGCGTCACCCTCGTCGCGCTCACCATCACGGCGGTGGTCGCGGCAGCGCTGCTCCCGTTCATTACGGCCAGTTGCCGCTCGCAGCGCTCGGCGGCGGACGAAGCGGTGGCGCTCGATAGATTGCGCGCGATGACGCGCCGCGGCGTGCTGCCCGCCGAAAGCGTGATTGCTGGCATCGAGTCCGAGTACACAGGCACGAAGGCCGGCGCGCTCGCGCGTGTGCTGCGGGCGCGCGTCCGAATCGAGGCGCGTGATTTCACAAGTGCCGCATCGCTGCTCGAAGGCAAGGAGATCAATCGTCTGACCGCGCTCGGCGATTACGCTCTGCTACTGCGCGCGCAGGCACTCGAACAGGGCGGGCGGCGCGTCGAGGCGCGTGCGGCTTTTGAACAACTCGCGCGCGACTTTCCCGCTTCGCTGCGCGCCCGCGCCGCCGTGCTGCGCGGTGCCGATCTGTCGTTCGAGGACGGGCAGGCCGGGGCCGTGCCGCTACTCGTCAAGACACTGACCGCCGCCGACGACGCGGCGGCGCTGCTGCTGGCGGCGAAGGCTTCGGAACAGAGTGGCGACACGACACGCGCGCTCGGCCTCTACC